>CAZWVS010000004.1:0-29561 GCA_964636935.1 uncultured Clostridiaceae bacterium | reverse complement strand
TACTTCCGTGAGTATTGTTTTTTTTAACATAATTCCTCCAAAAAAATATCGATATTTTCAATAATCTGTTAATTATATCATAGGGGGATGCGCCATAAGCAAAATCCTACAGTTCAACATCGGCTTTCAGTACATTTTCATTATCATACAGCTTTCGTGAAAGCCTCTCCCATGAATTTTTGTTGTCGGGACAGGACACATCGTAAATCAACATCACCGTTGACATGTCATTGCTCTTTGAGAACTTCATTTTGGAAACGGAGTATCCCATTTCCGACAGCTCCTCCCTCATATCCCTTTCAATGCTTTGTGAATATTTCGCAGTTATTTTGACTTTGCCCGCATTGGATTTGACTTTTAGGAGATGTTCCAGTTTCCTGAAGATTATGAGGCTCAGGAAGATTACAATTGTCGTAATCACCGCAATCAGATAATAACCGGAACCGATCGCCAGACCTATGCACGCCACCGCCCAGAGGGTGGCTGCGGTTGTAAGTCCTTTCACGCTGAACCGCTCCCTGATTATCGTGCCAGCCCCCAGAAAACCTATGCCGCTGATGACCTGCGCCCCCAGCCTCGCCGGATCGTTCGCACCCGGCATGTGATTCTCGTAAATGAACTGGGAGATTATCATTACAAGCGCGGCCCCTATGCAAACAAGCATATGCGTCCTCAACCCGGCCGGCCGGTTTTTATGCTCCCTTTCATAACCGATAATCCCTCCACACACCAGGGCCATTAAAATTCTAAATAAGACATCGATCTCAAACGTCATGATCACCTGCCTCCTTCCTGCAAAACCTCTCCTATGCTCTTCCATGCCTCTGCGTTGCCCAGCGACAGCTGCCATGCGGCAACACCCTTCAGCCCGTACTCATGAACCAGTTCGGTTTTTAAAGCAAGGCTTTTGGCATCCTCTATCCACATCCTGTATAATCCGTCTTCCTCTTCATAAAATGCGTAGTCCTGTCCGCTTTCCTCGTCCCAGCGGATTATTGCGGCTTTTTCCTCGACAAGTTCAAGTGTTGAGTCGATTCCCGTCGTGCGCACGTTTTTCGCCTGTCCGTCGTTCTCCCTCCATATCCTTGTGTAGAAAGGAAGCCCCATGACAAGCTTGTCGGGTTCCACGAATTCCAATGTCAATTCAATCATATCCCTGACCCAGGAAAGCTGCGCCTGCGAGCCTGCTACTTTGGAAGACCCCCAGTGCTGGTCATATGTCATCACCATGATATAGTCGGCGTGTTTTGACAAAGCGGCGTGGTCGTAGCAAAGCGAATATGTGTCGCTCCCTCCCGGGATGCCCACGTCCACGGACACAGTCAGCCCCATTTCCCGGGCGTAGGGCATAAGCTCTTTTATAAGTTGTGTATATGCGTCCCTGTCTTTTAAGTATATGTTCTCAAAATCCATGTTAATGCCTTCAAATCCGTAAATCCGGGAATAGGACAATATCTGCCTTATCACATTGTCCCTCGCCCCCGGGCTGTTGAGCACCGCCGAAGTCATGCCGATGTCGTTGAATGTATTCTTTAAAAGCGGCCATATCTGTGCCCCGAGCTCGTGAACTTTATCCACATAGGACTTGTCCGCACTGCTTTCCATGTCGCCTGAGGCATCATTCACCGTAAACCATGTGGGTGAGTACACATTGATTTCGGGAAAGTCCATGAACCTGTCCACCGGCGGTGTCGTCTCGTGTATGTACTGCCAGGCCAGGCTTATTGTTTCCGGATCCCTGGTTTTTTCCCTCACCAGGTCGACCACGACCTCTTCATATTCAATTTTTGCCTCTAAAAACCTGTTTTCAATGAATCCGACAATACCGTCCCCGGTTCTGATTCTGGCCCACCCGTCTTTTATTGAATACACATCGACCTGTTCGCCGGTTTTGGATAGTTCCCTGTAAAGCGGATGCTTTATGGACATGCCGCTTCTAATGACCGCGAATTCATTCATTTCATCGACGTTGTCGCCGTCGTAATATATTCCGGGGCCCGCCATGCCTGTAAGCCTCCTGTTTTTAAGGAAATCAACCACCACCAGGCTGTCTTTTTCAGAATACCGGGTGCTTATCCCGAAAATATCCTCGAAAGCGACAACGGGCACATAGACGATCCCGTCTATTTTTCTTGCCGACATGTCGATCTCAAAGGGCTCCATGTTTACAAATGATTCGAGGGTGACGCTGTTCATCCTGATAACCTTTTCCTCCGTGGTTATGGTCACCACAGACCCGTCATCCTCGCAATAAATCTCCGGATCGATGTATTTTTTCACAACATCGAAAGGCAGCATGATCTCACTGCCGGAAACAACAGGCGGTCCGTAACCCCCGATGAGTTCGTCTTCAATAAGCAGATTCAACCTGTCGCTGTCGAGAAATTCGACAATCTCCCGGTTGACACCGTATTTATCATTGATTTTTTCCAGACCGATAAACACGACCAATGTTGAAACGGCCGCGAATAGCAATATTATCAATACCGGAAGTGTTCTTTTTAACATGTGAAATACCGTTGCCTCTTTCAGGTGTCACTGCTTGAATTTATAATCAAGATGTTTTTTTATGTGTTCCCTCGCCCGCTCGTCTGTTTCAAAGACAAGCATGGTCCTCTTGTCTTTATATTCGGTCAATCCGAAATACTCGTCGGAACTGTTGTCGCCGGAAGTCATGTCGAGTGTCTTTGAAGTGTTTTCTTTGTATTCATCGTAATATTTCGATTCGACAGGCGCTATGATGTCGAAATCCGTAAGGTCGCAGTTAAGGATCCTTTTCCTGCGGCGTTTATTTATTATCTTGTCCATTGCAATGGAATTCCCGGCGAGTATGTACTCATATTCGATGTTCCTGCTTGCTATTATTCTATATGCAAGGTAGACGGCCCCCACGCCAATTGCGAATATGAATTGCCTGGTGGGTTCGATAAGATAAAAAAGTACTATGACCGCAACCGCTCCCAGCACCGCCAAAAGCGTTATCAGGTTGTCTTTCATATCCCTGGGTTTCATTACGCTTTTTTCATAAATATTGTCCACAGTGGAATCCTCCTTTCATTGTGATTATCCCACCGCCGGCTAAAACTTCTTTATCCGGCGGTCACTATGTGGGGACATGTGGTGAAAACCTTCATATTTTTCGTGTTTTTCGCCCTGCGGCTTTTGCCCGTGCCGGATGTTTCAAATCCTGGATCATTCGGCAGTCCCCATATATATGATACCACAACAGCTATGGGCGGATTTGTTTCATATTTCGTTTCCTATGTCGGCTATGGAATCAAACACATATGAGGGTTTTATGTCGGAACCGTCAAGAGTTTTTTCATCTGTCGCCCCGGTCATAACCAATACGGATGCGGCGCCGTTTTTAACGCCTATGGCTATGTCGGTCTGCAGCCTGTCCCCCACGAAGACCATTCCATCCCTTCCTATGCCCGTTGCAGTCTCGATGGCTTCGACCGTGTGTGAAAAGGGCTTGCCCATTATGAGCGGTTCGACTCCGGTCGATTCGGTGAACATTTTTATCATGGACCCGGTGTCGGGCATGAACCCCCCTTCAACCGGGCAGTTGGCATCGGGATGGGTGGCTATGAATTCGGCCCCTTCCCTTATGAATGTGCATGCTTTATATATCTTTTCATATGTGAGGGTCGTGTCGAATCCGAGCACCACTATCTCCGGATTTTCCCCGTCGATCCTTATCCCGTCTTTTTTAAAGCCTTCCATGAGGCTGGGGGTTCCCAGGAGATACACCCCTTTCCCTTTTCTGTTTCTATTTAAAAAATCGACGGTTACCGTGCCGGAGGACATGACTCCGCCTTTTTCGGTGTCGACTCCCATATTTCCAAGTTTCAATAGATAGTCATCTATGGATTTGGACGAGTTGTTTGTAAAAAACATGTATTTCTTGCCGCGTTTTTCCAGCAGCTTCAAAAAGTTGAGAGCGCCGGGTATCGGCTTGTCCCCCAGATAAAATGTTCCGTCCATATCCAGAATGAATATTTGTTTTTCCTTAAGACTGTTTTTCATTGTAAAACCCTTCCATGTTTCTTTGCACCTCTATTGCCAGCGCGCATTCTATCCTCTTCTTTTGAAGGATGCATGATGTCCCGTCAGGCTCGCTTATGGAACCGTTTGCATAATATGCCGTTGCGGGACATCCTCCGGAACAGAAGAACTTGGCCCAGCATCCTTTGCATTTCTCAATACTCATCACATTGTTCGACTTCATTTCCTTCGCAAGTCCGGCGTTGAACCCTTCTTCGAAAACGCTTCCCATTTTAAACCGCTCAACCCCCGCAAGCCTGTGGCAGGCATAAATATCGCCGTCGGGGGTGACGGCTCCGTATTCGAACCCGGCCCCGCATGCTGCAATCCTTTTGTATATGCAGGGGCTGTGATATAGGTCGAGCTTGAAATGGTAGAAGGTGTAATCGCGCTGCATGGCGTATTCGCCGGCGAACTTCCCATACTCTTTCAACACCTGTCCCACATGCTCTTTTTTTATTCCGTATTCCCCCCCTACCGCGGGCTCTATGGATATGTCTTCAAAACCGAAGGACGCCAGGTGTTTGACATCATTGGAAAAATCGAGGTTGGCCCCCGTATATGTGCCTCTTACAAAATATGATTTGCCCCTTCTACCCGCCACCACTTTTTTTATGTTCGGCATCGCCTTGTCGTATGAGCCGGATCCGTCGGGATAAATCCTGTATCTGTCATGGACCTCTTTCCTCCCGTCTATGCTAAGGACCACGTTATCCATGTTCCCATTGATGAATTCCACCGCTTCGTCATCCATGACGGTTGCGTTGGTCGTTATCGTGAAATGGACCTCCTTGTTGTAATTGTCCTGAACGCTTTTTGCATATTCGACGGTCTTTTTCACAACATCGAAATTCAACATCGGCTCCCCTCCGAAGAAATCTATTTCAACGTTCCTTTTGTTTCCCGATTTCTGCAGCAGCAGGTCCACAGCCTTTTTTGCAACTTCAAGGGGCATGAGTTTCCCGCCTCCGCAGTATTCCCCGTCTCCGGCAAAGCAATAGGAGCATCGCAGATTGCAGGTGTGCGCCATGTGAAGGCAAAGCGCCTTTAAAACAACGCCTTGCGTTGTGTCGATGTCGGGAATGTCAATTGTCGAATAGAGCGTGTCTTCTTCTATGAGCCTGTCGATTTCTTCAAAAACCTCCTCCATATCGCCGTTTTCCGGTTCACGGTCTTTTTTGAATTTTTCGTAATCCTCCAAAGAAGGGCAGTTGTCCAGTATTTCGAATGTCGCATCATCGGGCATGTGGATGGAGCCGCTGTTCACGTCAAGACATATGTTGTAACCGTTTTGTTTAAACAGATGAATCATGTTTTCTCCCGTTTGGTATTTTCAGAAAAGAATTATACCACAATTGGCCGCTTCAATTTATCGTTTGAATCATATTTTGCCGAAACGGAACTAATATTTGAAATACCTTGCCCGCAAGTGTATTATTTAGGTAGACGGCAGGGGGGTGGTTATATGAGATGCGCAATAGGACAGGACAGTCATGCGTTCTGTCAAATAAAGGGACGGCCTCTTAAACTCGGGGGTATTGTCATTCCGGACGCGATGCCGCTTAGGGGGAACAGTGACGCGGATGTTGTCTTTCATGCTTTGGCTAACGCCGTTTCCGGCATTACCGGTGTCAATGTGCTCGGTCAAAAGGCAGATGTGATGTGTAATGAAAAGGGAATAACGGACAGCGCGGAATATGTGCGGGAAGCGCTAAGGTACATGGGTTTGAAGAAAATAATACATGTTTCTTTTTCCGTCGAGTGTTCCCAGCCCAGGCTGGAGGCTCATATCGGCGATATGAAAAACAACATAGCCGACGTTCTCGGTATCGATGTGAGCTGCGTAGGTTTCACTGCGACTTCAGGCGACGGGCTGTCAGACTTCGGCCGCGGCAAGGGGATCATGTGCACCTGCATAGTCACCACCAGTTAGCAGTGCGTTGGCAATGACCAGATCCGTTTCCGTGGTGATTTTCATATTTGAATATTCCGATTTCACAAGGTAGACGCTGTATCCGAAATATTCGGCTATCTGCGCGTCGTCGGTCACTTTAAGGCTCCTGAACATCGCCTTTTTGTGAAGCTTCAGAATATCCTTGTATATGAAAGCCTGAGGTGTCTGGATTCTATAAAGCCTTTCCCTGTCAAGGGTCTTTTTGACAAATCCCTTTCTGTCAACTTCCTTTATAGTGTCCGAAACGGGTACCGCCGCACAGCATGCCCCGTGTTCGGCTGCGGCTTCAATGCAGTCCCTTATTATCCTTGTGTTTCCGCCTTTGATAATCCTGGCCTTTTCCGATATTTTATTGGATGAAAAGATTGTTTCGTATTCCTCGATGTGCTCAGCCGCGGCAGGGACTATTATGCCGCTTATTTCTTCCATCCCGTCGAATATTGCGGTGGTCCTGGCGATCAGGGGCAGTCCCCCTATGATTTCAGTCAATTTGTTCTTGCCGTTCATTCTGGAAGACCTGCCGCCCGCTGCTATTATTACGGATATCTTCATATCTTATTCTACCTTTGAGAAAACAAGCCTGCCCGCCGATGTCTGTGTGACACTTGTGACGGTCACTTCCTTTTCCGTCCCGATATATTGTTTTCCGTTTTCAACGATTATCATCGTGCCGTCTTCAAGGTATCCTATCCCCTGGCCGTTCTCTTTGCCTTCCCTGCTTATCGAGAGCATGAGCTTTTCACCGGGGGCGGCTATTTTTTTGACGGCGTTTGTGAGATCGTTTATATTCAACACGTTTATTCCGGTCACCGCCGCGACCTTGTTCAAATTGTAATCCAGGGTTATTATCCCCGAATTCGTTTTATTGCAATATTTCAAGAGCTTGACATCCGTTTCCAGGTCCTCATCGTCGAATTCGGTGTTTATGACAACTGCGGCTTCCATTCCTTTTACAAGGTTTTCAAGAACATCCAGACCCTTCCTTCCTTTTTGCTTTTTTGAATTGTCCCCGCTGTCTGCAAGGGTCTGCAGTTCGTTTACGATGAATCTTGGAATAAGCACTTTTCCATCGATGAACCCTGTTTTCATGATGTCGACAATTCTTCCGTCGATCAATACGCATGAGTCAAGCGCTTTTCCCCCGTTGCCGTTAACCCTTTTTTTGAACACGTTGAAATCAATCTCGTCTTTTTTGCTGAGGGCGAAATATATCCCGCCTACCCCAAGTCCGATATTCAAAAATATTGCAATAGCGCTTCCCGCGACAGGCAGCATCCTGAAAGGGATTGCGACAAGATTGGCCACCACAAGACCGACTATCAGCCCCGCAAGGCCCACGATTATTTCATAAAAAGACACCTCGGAAACAGATGTCTCGGCTTTTCCGAAAAATTTTATAAATGCGTTGAATATCTTTCCCGTCACATAAAACAGCAATGTTCCGAGAAGCAGGCTTGTAATTATGTACAAAGGGATTTCGAGACCCGGACTGTCCGGTGGAAGCAGGTCGATCAAAACCGTTCTCGCCACTGTATAGCCGGTAACCAAACCGGTGAGCCCGAAAATAATGCGCAGAATCTTACCCAGCACAAGCTACTCCTTAATGGTTTTCCACTTTTTCCGTTATAAGTTGTTCAGCTTCTTCCGGTGTCATATCTTTAACCAGTATCAATTCACTAAGCAATATCTGCTTTGCACTGGAAAGCATCTTGCGCTCTCCCGTGGAAAGCCCTTTTTCCTTATCTCTTAACATGAGGGCTTTCACAACATGTGAAACCTTCTTGATGGAACCGCTCTTGATCTTTTCCATGTTCTCCCTGTAACGCTTGTTCCAGTTTTTGGTTTCCTCGCACTCATAGGTGGAAAAATCTTCAATAAGGCGGTCCGCCTCATCAGGTGAGATTATACTTCTTACGCCGATTTTATCTACATTGTCAACGGGAAGTGAAACCTTCATCCCACCTATAGGCATGCTCAGCACATAGTAGCTTTTCACTTTTCCGAAAATCTCTTTTTCCTTGAGCGCCACAATTTCACCTGCGCCATGCATCGGATATACAACCTTATCGCCTATATTATACATGGATACCTCCAAAATTCTTAAGATGATTATACATCAGAGGGGTTTTTATGTCAAAATGAACGGCCTGTCTCGATTTTTAAAAATATATTAAATTTTATTATAATTTTTATTGACATTACTGTGTGCCACACTATATAATGTCAATGTGAAAGGGGGAAGTGAGATGGAATTTGAAAAAAGCCTGGAAAACGCTGTTTCGGAAATCAGGCGGGGGTCGCTGGAAATAGCCATATTGAGCCAGCTGCACGAACCATGTTACGGCTATTCCCTCATTCAGCTGTTTTCATCAGGCGGTTTGGAAATTGACCAGAACACCCTTTATCCGCTTCTCAGACGCCTTGAAAAACAGGGACTCGTGGAAAGCACCTGGTCCGTTGAAGAGAGCCGCCCGAGAAAATATTACAAAATCAGTGAAAACGGTGAAAAGTTCTACAAGATGCTTTTGGTGAAATGGCGGGAGAATGTCGACGTCATTAACGGTTTTATCGAATCTGGAAAGTGAGGTTTTGATATGGATTTAATTAAAAGGTACATTTACGCGGTGGGAAGATGGATACCCGGAAAGCAGAAGACGGATATTCTAAAGGAATTGGAATCGTCGATTTATGACATGCTTGAAGCCCGTTTCGGGGAACGGGAGGAGTATTCCAAAGAGCAGGTTGAAGAAGCGCTCAGGGAACTGGGCCCGCCATGGAAGGTCGCTTCGAGCTACACGCGTTTGGGGGACCGGCTCATAGGTCCCGAACTGCTGCCCCTCTATTTCATGCTTGCGTTCATAATATCCTCGGCGGTGGCGCTCGGTCTTTTCATAAGCTTTGCAATAGGGCTGTTTACACCCGAAACCACATTTGTCTCTTTTGTGCTCGACTTTTTGAAACTGATTTTTTCCGTTATCTTCGCCGCTGCAAGCGTGATCGGCATACTTACTATAATTTTTACCATAATAGAGCGTTTCTCCAATGATGAATGGGCCGATTCGCTGCCCGACTTTAAAAAAGCCGGAGATTTCGTGGGAGACAAGACCTGGTCCCCTTCAAATCTCCCTTCCGTCCCCGTCGACAAACAGAGAATATCGCTTTGGGAACCTGTTGTCGCCATTTTCTTCATTGTCGCGGCATTTATGCTTTTCAACTTTTTCAGGGACATTCTCGGCATATACTATCTGCCCTCGCAAGGCGGCGATATGGTTTTCGTCCCGATTTTCTCAGAAGAGGCTATAAAGGGATATCTGCCGCTATGGAATTTCTCGCTTCTCGTATCGCTGATTTTCAATATTCTGCTAATAATAAAGATGAGATGGACCTTTTTCCTTCGCTTCTTCGACATTTTCACATCCGTGATCGACATAGTCATATTATCCATCATGATACGTGGGGCCGAGCTTATAGACATCCGCACCCTGCTCTCCCACGCCGGGGAAAATGTTTCAGAAGCTTTGACACCTTTTGCGGAATTGATCGGTTATTCAATTGATTTCATCCTGATCTTCGCCCTTGTCGCCTCATGCATAGGGTTGATTGCAAAGGTTGTCAAGCTGTTCATACCCGCAAACTACAGCAAGTCAGGTTAGGGATCTTGAAAAATTCCATATGCACAAAGCCCTTCTTTGAAAAAGAGAAGGGCTTTTTTAACGTTAATCGTCATATCCCTTTGTCCGTCGTTTAAATTGCTTTGTCCTTCGTTTAATTTGTTTTGTCCGTCGTTTAGATTGCTTTTGCCTTTGTCTAAATTGCTTTGTCCCTTGTTGCAATTCGGGCTTGCTGAATAACTTGAAAACGCCCTGATTACAGCCTTTTTTGCCATTCTCAAGCTGTTCCGGCGCAAGCTTTTCCTCTTGAAAGCGCAAAAATCCTGCACTTTCCACAGGACCTTGATACCTTGTTTTGCCGGTTTCAGCCCGCCGATAAAGGGGGGCGCGGGTTGAAGCCCCTTAAAAATGAATGTTTTCAACCCATAGGGTCGCAGCCCGTGCCGGATGTTGGATCCCGTATTGTTCGCCAGTCCCTAATTCCCGGAAAATGAAATTATGAGCTCCCCGGTCTTCTGGGCGTATGAAATGGAAACCGCGTTTTCGATGTTGTCTTTTTCCACGAACAGGTGATTGGCTATTGAACCTGAAGTCGCGGATGTCTGTTTTTCGAAATCCGCCTGCTCAAGCCGCGCCATATATTCATTTAAATCTTCTTCGGCGACATCTTCGATATTCACTTCAATGCTCAATTGCCCCCCGACTCTCAATGACGAGTTGTTAACTATGGTCCCCTGTTCGAACTCGGGTATTCTTTCGGGCATGGCTTCGGGCCATGATTCGTTCGGGGATTCGTCTGCAAGGCCGCCGCTCATTCCCTGCTCGTAATTTCCGGAGAAGTCCTCATCTATTCCCTCGTTGATTCCGCAGCCCGCAAAGACCATTGCCATCATGATAAAAACCACCGTGATGGTTGTTATTCCGGATTTTTTCACTTTCATTGTCATTACCTCCTATAACTCGGGGATTGCCGAATATCCCAAATCCCGTGTTATTCAACAGTCCCTATTTAAAAACAGCTTTCATAGCCTGCTGCACATTCGATACGGGTATTATCCGTATGCCGCCGGCGGATTTTTTAGCGGCTTTTTCATTCTCGGCGGGCAGCACTGCATATTCAAACCCCATTTTTTCCGCTTCAAGTATCCTTTTTTCTATATTTGAAACAGCCCTTACCTCGCCGGTGAGACCGACTTCGCCCATTATCACAGTATTGTTGTCTACGGGGTTGCTCTTGAAGCTTGAAGCGGCGGAACAGAAAACAGCCAGGTCGCCCGCAGGCTCGGTCACTTTTATACCTCCTGCGGCATTTATGTACATGTCGCAGTTCCCGATCATGAGTCCGGCCACTTTCTCCATAACCCCCGAAAGCATTGTAGCCCTTTTCTGGTCGACACCCGTCGACATCCTCCTGGGCACACCGAATGCGGATGCGCAAACCAGCGCCTGGATTTCAACAAGCACGGGCCTGGTGCCTTCCAAAGCGGGAACGACGCATGAGCCGCAGGCTTCGGAGTTCCTTCCGGCAAGCAGCATGGCTGAAGGGTTGGGTACTTCTGCAAGACCTTCGTTGGTCATTTCAAAAACGCCTATCTCATTCGTGGATCCGAACCGGTTTTTCACCGCCCTCAGTATTCTGAAAGAGTCGCTTTTATCCCCTTCGAAATACAACACGGTGTCCACCATGTGTTCAAGTATCTTGGGACCGGCCAGGTTGCCTTCTTTTGTGACATGGCCGACCAGGAATATCGACACATCATGTTTTTTTGCCGTTTCCATGAATGCCAGGGTTGAATTCCTGATCTGGGACACGCTTCCCGGCACGGAAGGAATCGCGCTGCTGTAGACAGTCTGTATGGAATCGATTATGGCAATGGATGGTTTTTCCTTGTTCAGGCTCTTGGTGATTGTCTCCAGGTCCGTCTCTGCGGCGAGCTTAAGTTCATCGGAATCCACTCCAAGCCTCCCCGCCCTCATTTTGATCTGTCCCGGGCTTTCCTCGCCGGATATGTAAATTATCCCGTTTTTTGTCCTGGTGTGTTTGCACAGCTGTAAAAGCACGGTGGACTTTCCTATGCCCGGGTCGCCGCCGACCAACACGATGGACCCTTTTACAAGCCCCCCTCCCAGCACCCTGTTCATCTCTATGATGCCGGTGTCTATTCTTTCCGAGGAATCATCCTCGATTTCGTCTATTTTTTTAAGGCGGAGGTCCGCTGTCCTGTGTGTTTTCTTGACGCTCAACTCCACTATCTCTTCAAAAGAATTCCATTCGGAACATGAAGGACATTTGCCAAGCCATCCGCTTGACTCGTATCCGCAGTTCGAGCATATGTATTTGACTTTGCTTCCGGCCATTTCAATTTCCTTCTAGACAACAAGTCTTATCAGCATGTTTTTTAAAATTTCAGCCCTTATTCTATCACGGATCTCCGGTCCGGCGTTTTGAAGGGATTTGCTTCCCACGGCCGCCTTCATCAATATTCCGTCCCTTGGCGTTATGAGTTTATAATCCACGATGTTATTTATGTGGGCTACGGCCGCCTGTTCCGTTATGCCGTCACCTATGGACAGTATCAGGTGCATGAAGTCGTTGTACTTCTTCTTAACAGACACCCTTCTTATTTTTATATGGCCGCCGCCGCCCCTTCTGCTTTCCACGAAATATCCGTGTTCGGTGGTGAACCTTGTGCCTATCACGTAGTTTATTTGTGAAGGAACACAGTTGAAATGGCTGGCCAGGGCGTTCCTTTGGATTTCCGCCTCTCCGCCCGTCTCCTTTATTATGTCTTTTATGAATTCTTCTATTACATCGCTTAATCTAGCCACTTCAGGCCTCCTGTTGTTTTTGACTTTCTCTGACCATCGTCTATAGTATATATACCCGGATAAAATAATTCAAGCGCGGCAATTCGAGTTTGCGGGAATGATATCCGCCTTTTTGAAACACCCGTCATGCTCGAAAAGGGCTGTCTCTTTGGACAGCCCTTTAATCCGGTTTCATTTCGCCTTGGGTTTAAGTTTGGCTATTCCTTCCTCTTGTTCCTGTTCGACTTCCTGACAGCTATGAATATTACAACAACTATCACGCCTATTATTGCCAGCAGCGGCAGTATCCCCGCAAAGAAAACAATCACGTCGCCGAGGAAATCCACGCCGTCTTTGATGTTGTCCCATATTCTTTCAAAAAATCCTTTGGGCTTGGGTAGCTCGGAATCCTCCGCCGGATGTCTTTCATTTATGGTTATGCTGACCGTTGAATACTCCACCTGGCTGTCCCATTTTTTGAGGGTGCCCTGGAGTCTCTCCATTTCATATATGACCTGGGTTATCCTTTCCTGGGTCTTAAAGAAAACCTCCGCGTCATCGACTTCGTCGGCATAGCGTTCAAGCCTCTCTTTTTCGTCCTCAAGAAGTCTGAGCCTGGCCTCGGTGTCATAATATATATCCGAAATGTCGTCGTCGTTTGTGCTGGATGAAAGGACCGTTCCCAAAGTGGACAGGCCTTCTGTGAATCCGAGGAAAGCCGACTCTTTTATCCTGATCCTTATGGTGCCGTTTGTAAGCATTATTTTTTCGCCCTGATAATATGACGAGGTCTTCCACATGTTCGTTTCTTCAATGTAGCCGTTCGACCCTATCATCGCCTTGAGCGATTCATACGCCGAATCGAAATCCTCGACTTCGATTTTCGCCTGGGCTGTTTTTATCGTCTTTCGGCCTTCTTCATAGATGCCGCCTTCTTCTTCTTCATATTCGTTTGAGACATCGGGTACCGGGGCGTTTTGCGGTGTGTCTTTGCCCATGTAGTCGCCGTCTTCCGAAATGTATTCACCACGCCCGGAATATGAATCGTCCAACGATTCCTGTGTGCTCTTGGCCCCGCAGCCTGCAAGAAGCGCCACGGCCATTGCAAGTGAAATAATTATCAAAAAGGATTTTTTCATTTCTATAACCACCTTTCAAATATTGAGGTCATATAAATACCATATGTAACTTCAACGAACCAATCCACCATTTTGTTCCCTTTCGGGGAAAAACGGGGCCCTGGCCCCGTTTTTACTATTCGTCTTTTTCTTTGTTTGCCTCTTCAATGATCCTGGGACTGAGGTTGGACGGGACTTCGTCGTATCTGGTCACTTCCATCTTGAACCGGCCCCTCCCCTGTGTCATCGAGCGCAGGTCGTTGGAGTATTTGAACATTTCCGCCTGCGGGACTTCCGCCTCGACTTTCTGTTTCCCGTCTTCGGTCGGCTCCATCCCCAGGATACGTCCCCTTCTTTTGTTAAGGTCTCCGATTATATCGCCCATGTAATCGTCGGGTATGACGACTTCACAGTGGACTATCGGCTCGAGCAGTACCGGCTGTGCGTCCACAAGCTTCCTATATGCCACACTGGCCGCCACTTTGAACGCCATCTCGGAAGAGTCCACCGGATGGTATGAGCCGTCAACCAGAATCGCCTTGAGCCTCACCATCGGGTATCCCGCCAGAACACCTTTTGTTATGCATTCCCTCAAACCTTTTTCAACGGCGGGGATGTATTGTTTCGGAACCGAGCCTCCGAATATCTTCTCTTCAAATTCCAGGTCGTCTTCCGTTCCGGGTTCGAACTCTATGTGAACATGTCCGTACTGTCCGTGTCCGCCGGACTGTTTTTTGTGTTTTCCCTCGACCCTCACCCTGTTCTTGATTGTTTCCCTGTATGGGACGATGGGTTCCTTAAGTACGACGTTGACGCCGTATTTCGATTTTATTTTACTTACTATGACATCAAGGTGCTGTTCGCCCAGGCCGTATACGAGGGTCTGATGGGTTTCAGTATTGATTTCAACTTTGAATGTGGGATCCTCGTCCTTGAGCTTCGACAAACTGGATCCTATTTTTTCTTCGTCGCCTTTTGCAACCGGTTCGATCGCCAGGAATATCGACGGTTCGGGGAATTTGATTGAAGGCAGTTCGACCGGTTTGGAGGGAAGCGACAGTGTGTCGTTTGTGCTTGTGTCGTTAAGTTTGGCGACAGCCCCTATGTCTCCGGCTGTCACAACGGGGGTGGCCTCCTGTTTTTTGCCCCTTATTGTGAACAGGTTGGTCATCTTCTCGTTTTTCTCCGTCCTGCTGTTATATACCTGCATGTCGGCTTTTATTTCGCCGGAATATACGCGGAATATTGAAATCTTGCCCACGAACGGGTCTGCGATTGTTTTGAACACCAGTGCCGAAAGGGTCTCTCCGGCAGTGGTCTTAAGCTCGATTTCATCTCCGCTTTTCAAGTCTTTAGCCTGTATGGTTTCTATTTCCGTGGGCGCGGGGACATACTCAACTATTGCATCCATGAGGAACTGGACTCCGGCATTTTCTGCGGCGGCGCCGCAAAAAACGGGGATGATGTCGTCTTCTTCGACGCCTTTTAGCAATCCGTCGTGAATCTCCTCGGCTGTGAAAGCCTGTCCATCGAAATATTTTTCCATCATTTCTTCACTGGTTTCGGCTATCGCCTCCATGAGGGGTTCCCTAAGCTCTTCCACTTTATCGACATATTCCGCAGGTATCTCCGTTTCAACAAACTTCTTACCGTCGAAATGTTTTGCTTTCTGCTGTATGACATCCACTATTCCTGTGAATTTTTCATTCTCGATTATAGGTATCTGGAAAGCGATCACCTTTTTGCCGAAATTTTCGACAAGCTGTTCATAGGTTTTAAAATAATCCGCATTTTCCTCATCCAGTTTGCTTATGAAGAAAATCTTTCTCAGATTGGCATCCGTGGCATACTCCCATGCCTTTTCCGTTCCGACCTCGACACCGTTTTTGGCGGGGACGAGTATTATTGCTGTTTCGGTAGCTCTTGCAGCACCTACGACTTCCCCGGCAAAATCGAAATATCCCGGGGTATCTATGACATTCACCTTTGTCTTTTTCCATTCGAAAGGTGCAACCGATGCGTTGATCGATATCTGTCTTTTCGTCTCTTCCGAATCGAAATCACATACTGTCGTTCCGTCAGTAACATTTCCTAGCCGTTCAATGGCGCCTGCATTGAACAGCATTGCCTCGGCCAAGGTGGTTTTACCCGCCGATCCGTGGGACATCAGACATACGTTTCTGATGTTTTCACTGGTATAGTTTTTCATCCTGTTCCTCCCTGTTAATTGAATGTTTCGTTATTTTTTATTCTATAGCCCAATACCATTATGCTGTCGCTTAGATGTACATTTTCAACAACCACTTCATCGGGCATATCAAGATCCATTGCGCTGAAATTCCATATCCCCCTTATCCCGAGGTCGGCGGCTTTTTGCGCCATGCGGGCAGTATCCCTTCTCGGAACCGTCAGGATGGCGATGTCCACTTTCATGCTTTTTACGAATTCCTCCAGTTTTGAAATATCCTTTATGGTTATTCCGTTAATTTTACTTCCTATGGTTTTTTCATCCACATCGAATATGCCTTTGAGATGGTAACCCCTCTCGGCGAATCTTGAATGGTTGGCTATTGCCTGACCCAGATTTCCCGCGCCGATTATTATGGTGTTGAAACCTTTGTTCACACCGAGTATCTTTTTTATTTCATTGTATAATGATTCGACATTGTAACCGTACCCCTGTTGGCCGAAGCCTCCGAAACAGCTGAAATCCTGCCTGATCTGCGACGCAGTCAGCCCCATTTTTTCGCTGAGTGTCTTGGAAGATATCCGCAAAACGTTATTATCCTTTAGATCCGCAAGATATCTGAAGTATCTGGGAAGCCGCTTTATGACAGCGTCCGATACTTTCTTGTTTTGAAGCGGCATAACGGCCTCCAATTCAAGTGATGCAAAGTGAATTATATATTATAGTAACTCTTTATGTCAATTGCATGGGGGCGGGAGTGTCGGTCCCGGTAAAACTCCGGTGTTTTGTCCGGGGCGGACCGCCGGGGTTTTTACCGGGGCAACTTTTCTAATACGGCACATAAAGGCCGTTTGCGTTCCCGCCGAGGGCGATTATGGCCCCTTGTATGTCAATTGCCGTGTTTTTATCGATGCTATCCGTGTTTTTTTCGAGATAACTCCTAAGCATCGGAACCGCCCTGCCGTCGCCGTAGTCCGCGATGCATCTTGCCGCCAGGCCTTTATTTGCGGTTTTTCTGAAACTCTCTTTTAAAAGCCTGTATGTGTTTTCCGACTTTCCGTGCGGCTCTATTTCTATGACAGCCATTATCAGGTGGAAATCGTCGTCCGAATATATGTCTTTGACCTCAAGTTGTTTTTTTATTTCCGATACAGCGGGGCCGCCCATGTCCACAAGCGCCCGTCTTGCTGTCTCCTTTATCAAATCGCCGTACTCGCCCTCTTCGTAAATCAGCCCCATAAGCCTTTTTATATATTCTTCTTCTTTCGACATGCCGGCGATTCTTATGGCGCAGGTGACGGGATTTATTTCACCCTTTCCAAAAGCCGCCTCCCAGACGCGCTCGAGATTTTTACCCTCTATTATCCTCGCGGCGAGTGATTCGGGTATGAAATCGTCGCATACTTCGGCCGCCGTCATAAAAACATCGACAACTTCATCGTCATCCATTTGCTCAAAATGCTCAAAAGGCCTGCTTCCCTTGAATTGCTTTTCCTCCCAGCCTGTCCTGGCTTCATTGATAAGGTTGATGTAGTCGTCCCTGTTTCTTACTGAATCCATGGCTTCTTCACATTTTTTCATAATGGCTTCATTGTAGTTTTCAAATAAATCCCTGTATTTTTTCATATGTCCAGAAAATCCTCCCTGTCCTTTCCCGACGGGAACAGCAAATCCGGCAGGTTTGTCTTCCTGTATCCCGCAAGATATCCCACCGCGGCTACGGCCGGAATGACAAGGGAAGCGATCAGATACGCATACCAGGTATATCCGAGCAGCCTGATAATGAAATATAGCGGTCCGAAAGAACACCTGAATACCGCATGCATCACGTTGCCGGCAAAGGAATCCATATGGGCCGGGTAGAATATGAAGTAAAGTATTTCCATCAAAATCAGGGGCGAAAACCCGGCGAACCCGTACATAAGCCCCTTGACAAGGGGTCTTTTTTCTTCTTCCCCCATGCTTGCCGTCGAGCCTTTTTTCCAGGTATTCTTATAAAGAAAAGAAACCGTGAAGACAAAAAACACAAATGAATATGCCATGAGCCAGATGTATTTGTTGTTCTCCATGCTCATGGGAGCTATCAGGAAAAAGACGAAGACGAACACCCCGGCTCCGTATGAAACAGTTGTCGCAAGGCTTTTTTTAACGAATTCCCTCATTCTTCTCCCTGATCATCCCCGTCAAGTGTTTCCGGATTGATTTTACCCTGGATCACAAGCTCGACCAATGCCGCAAGTCCGCGTTCCCTGTCCAGGAACGACCTGTCCACGACAAGTCCGTTGTATTCACCGTTTCTTACGAAATAACAGCTGTCGTCGTCCCTTGGATAATACTCTATTGTTTCGGTCGCTTCATCTATATAAGTATATAACATGCTCGCATAGGGTTCTCCGGATATCTCCCAACCCGGTTCAAGGTCGGAAACCGGAACGGATATCATCTGCTGATAGAAGAAGGCGCCCCATGTCTGTGTCCCCAGGAGAATATTTATAGGTTCTCCGTTGAACTTATAATTGTACATCTTGTATTCCTTGTCGTATTCGAGTTCGAAAAGCAGCTCCATGTCTTCTATTTCTATATCGACGCTCTTTACGTTTGTTATGTTCGGTATATATGGAATCGCATAAACCATGTCTATGGCGTCATTGTCAAGGAAAGTAAGTGTGGACGCGTCAACCGAAAAGACCTCGTCTTTGTCTTTTAGCATCGCATAGAATGTGTTTGAAACGATATCCTCGTTTCCGATCAGCAAGGTGTGTTCTTCTTCCGCTATGGTGATTGAAACGGAATACCTGGGCTTGTCAAGTCCGTAAACGGTCAGGTCGTCCGGATTCACATCGACATATTCATCCACGGCAAGCCTTAAAAGGTTGTTTATCATTTCATCCGCATTGTCTATGTCCGCCCTTGCAGTCACCGGATGAGTCATGACCCATGTGATGACTTGCTCCGTTTCAATTGTGAACCGGAGGTCTTCATCCCTGTAGAGCGAAAAAGCTTCCACTTCGTTCAACGACCCCTGGAAAATATTAAGGTCGAGTATCTCCGCCCTTGTCGTATAGAGGTTGTTGGCGGAATAGAGGGATATGGAATAAACCGTGTCATCGCCCTCAATCATGGCATAATAGCCTTCCCTGTTGTACAGGATGTCTCCGATAATCAATGTGTATTCGACATTTTTGTCCGACTTGATGTAAACTTTATAATTCCCGTCAAGCCCGTACTGGGATAAATCCTCGACATCTTCTTCAATTATTTCAGTCGCTGTCAGATTGGCTGCGGCAATGACAAGTCCGTCTACGATTCTCTGGGCCAGCCTGGTGTCTTCTTCATCCACCAGGTACCAGGCCTCTTCAACCCTTCTGTTTCCGTCATTGTCATATGTGGTCTCTGATCTTTTTTGCATGTGCATGATTATGCCGTTGTTGTCGATCCTGACCTCTTCCACGTCGTTCGAGTTCATGTTTGTTATTACAGTGCTAAGCTGATAGGTGCGCGAAGGCGTGTTTCTATCGACTATTTCGCGGATTATGAAAAATCCGGCGATTCCCACGGCCAGTATGACCGCAGTCAGGATAACAGTTTTATATAGCTTCATAAATTTCTCCTCTTTAGATATACCGCTAATCCGATAAGAAGTATCAGTCCCGGCATTACGTACACGGTCAGGATGTTGACCGTTTTTATCTGCCCCGCTGTAGCGTTTGTCAGGTTGATGAAATAATCCTTGGTTTCGATGAATATCTCGTCATCGTCCCCTTCCAGCCATTTGAGGCTGTTCATAAGGAACCTCACCGCGCTTTCCTCGTACTGTTTGTAATTGTAAAGTGTCTGATCCTGTACGAAATAGGCCGAACCCAGTGCGATTATTCTTGATTCCGTCTTTGTATCCTCGACGGCAACCCCTATGTATCTGGCCCCTTTTTCAGTCCTGTCCTCCTAGGTTATCCCCTCTGCGACCGCTGTTTCGCTTGTAATCAGAAGCGGATTTACAACAAGGGCGTCATTTGATTTCCTCAGGACCCTTACACTTCTTACTTTGTCTGCCAGCATTTTGTTGAAAACATCCTTTATGGGGTTGTTGAGAGTGGTTTTGGGATTAAGCTGCGGGAATATCATATATTGGTTGCCGATAAGATGGTAATCGTCGTTAAGCTCCCTTATTTTATCATAACCGTATTGCAGATTGTATTCAGCCATGAATGCCTGAAGGTTGGAATACCTTTCATTCGTATCGGAGCTGTCAAGCATTATCATTATGCTGTTGCCGTCTTCCATAAATCTTTCAAGCATACTGATTTCCTCTTTTGTAAAATCCGTTTTCGGATTGGCGATCATTACAATGCTGGCATCTTCAGGTATCTTCTCCGTCTGCTGCAGATCTATGTTCCCGTAATCGAATCCGTTGACACCGATGACTTCTCCGATTGTTATGAACCCGTTGTCTTCAAAATCGTATTCCCCATGTCCCGCGGTTAAATAAATCTTTGGCGCTTCTTCTCTCGTAACATAATATATTGCGCTTGTAAAAGCCATTTCCGCCTTTGAACCAACGTCGAAAGTGGCAAATGACGAATATTCACTGGCCATGGAAACGAACATGTCGTAGTATTTGATAACCCTTTTTGAGTTTTCGCCCACGACCACGAAATCCCTCAACCCTATGTTCAATATCTGATCCGGGTCAAGTTTTGAAACAAACCCGACATTTTTATTGGGATCGACATATTCCACCTCTATGTTCCCATAGTCGTCGTATTTTTCCAAAAGCTCCATGACAGCCGTGTATTCACTGGATGCATCGACTTTTGTGGGATCGAACAAGCCGTATATCGTGACTTCCTTGTCAAGCTCCTCGAGGACCTGGGTTGTCTGGCCGCCTATGGAATAAAGCCCCTCGGGTGTAAGGTCCCACTGCCATGGCACAAGGCTTACAAGCAGGTTGACGACAATGAATATGGCGATTGAAGCGGCCATGATGAAAATGGCGCTGGATCCATACTTTAATTTCCTGCTGGACAATATTTTCTTGAGTTTACCGTTTTTCATAATTATGCTACCCCTGTATCCATCTTCTACGCTCGATTATCCTTATGGTAAGGAAAACAAACAAAGCTGTAAATGATATGAAATAAATGATTTCAGGCAGACCCAATATCCCCATTGTGAAAACATCATATCTGGAAAGCAGTGAAATCCATGACAGAATCGTTCCTATGACCCCTCCGACCTCGGCCGAAAAGGCGTTGGCAATCCACATTACCAGCAGGGCGACAAAACTTATTATGGCGGCTATGATCTGGTTTTCGGTGAGCGCCGAGGCGAAAATCCCCACGGATATGAAAGCCGCCCCAAGCAGCAGAAAACCGATATACCCTCCGACAAGCTGCACCGTGAACACGGCTCCGAACATAACCATGATCAATGGATATATTATTGAAAGTCCTGTTATTATGAGGAAAATGAAATACATTGCCAGAAACTTGCCGAATACGATTTTGGCAAGCGATGTGGGCGATGTCAGCAGCAGCACCTCGGTGCCGTTCTTCCTGTCTTCCGCCAGGATCCTCATTGTCAATATGGGGACCAGGAATATCAGGAAAAACCCCATGTTTTCAAGCACGGGCATGAAGTCGCCGGACCCTACGCTGAACGGCGAATAATATATAATCGATATCATAAGCATGAACAAGCCGATCAATATGTATGCTATGGGCGACTTGAAATAAGTCGCAATCTCTTTGCGCGCAACAGTAATCATATCACTGAACCTCCTGTCCTTTTGTGACTACGCTTATGAATATGTCCTCCAATGTCATGACGCTGGGCTTGATTTCCACTATGGGCCAGTTCTTTTCGGACATCTTATAAAACAGCTGCTCCCTGATTTTGTCGTTTTTATAGCTTTCAAGAAGATATTTATAATGGCCTTCTTCCGTTTTCCCCGTAGCCTCCATGTAGGTGACCCCTTTCATGGCTTTCACGGTTTCAATTATTTCATCCTTCGGTCCCGCTATGGTCATGCTCAGTTTAAGCGTTTCCTCAAGTCCGCGGGACAGTCTTTCCGGAGTGTCTTCCGCGGCTATTACCCCTTTGTTTATGATGACCACCCTTTCACATATGGCGCTCACTTCGGGAAGTATGTGTGAACTTAGGATTATGGTCCTTTCCTTGGCGAGGGCCTTGATAACCCTTCTGATCTCTATGATCTGCTTCGGGTCCAGACCGACCGTGGGTTCGTCGAGTATGAGCACTTCAGGGTTCCCGATGAGCGCCTGGGCGAGCCCCACCCTTTGACGATAACCTTTTGAAAGGTTGTCGATAAGCCTTTTCCTGTGGTCGGTCAACCCCACCAGTTCCATTATGTCGGCCATTTGTCCCTTTTGCAGTTTTTTTGGTACATGGTTGAGATTGCTTACAAAACCAAGAAACTCTGTTACGGTCATATCCCTGTAAAGCGGAGGGGCCTCGGGCAGATACCCTATGCGCTTTTTGACTTCCTCCGGATGTGTCATTATGTCGTAACCGTCAACTTTCACGGTTCCCGCTGTGGAAGGGAGATACCCGGTGATTATATTCATAGTTGTTGATTTTCCTGCTCCGTTGGGACCCAGGAACCCCAATATCTCGCCTTTGTTGACATTGAAGCTGATATTGTCGACAGCCACCACCTGACCGTACTTCTTGGTCAGGTTCTGGATTTCAATCATATTTCTCTCCTTCGCTACACCGCTTTTTTTGCATCAGCCTGTGTATTATATATTTTTTAACCTATCTTTTCAAGATTACGGGTTTTGCCTGTCCGCAATCGATTCCGTCCACCTTTTTCGCCATGCGTGTTTTAGGCAAACAAAAAAGATAAAGTAGTATAAACGGCATCTTCCCCTGATTTCCGTTTTTATGTTACCTTATCCCAATATCCATCACTCAGTATATATATTATAACCAATCGGGCGCGATTGTAAACCCCCGGTTTGAACTCGCTTTGGCTTACCCTGTTATTTCAGCGTCCGCAGATATTCCATCGCCGACTTTGCCGCAACGGCCCCCGCTCCTACTGCGACAGCTATCTGCTTGAACCCCCCGGTGCAATCGCCGGCGGCAAAAACATGGGGCAGGTTGGTTCTCTGGTCGGAATCGACCACTATGGCGCCGCTTTCGGTCAGGAGACCGGTTTTCATGGCCATCTCCATTGCGGATGCGCTCCCGTATGCTATGAACACGCCGGCGTATTCCTCCCTGCGGCCCGACTCGAATTCTATGCCTCCCAGAATTTCGTCGCCGTAAAACCCCTTGACCTTCTCTTCCGATACGGGGATGCCTTTGATCATTTCCATTTCCTTTTTGCTCATGTCGAGGCTTCTGCCGTTGGTGATAATGGTTATGTCGTCCGTTATGTCCATAAGCTCCTGCGCTTCGTGGGCCATGTATCCGGTATATCCGATAAGCGCGAGTTTTTTCTTTTTGTAGAAGAAACCGTCGCATACGGCACAGTAGCTTATCCCCGCTCCTTCAAATTTTTCAATGTCTTTTGCCGGGAACTTCCTCTTGGGGGAACCCATGCACAGGATCAGGGCTTTTCCTTCGTATACCCCTTTCTTGCCTTTCACTTCTATGGTTTCAAAGCCGGAAAGCCCGACCACTTCGTCATCTTTGACTTCCGCTCCGAGGGTCAGCGCCTGCCGCACTCCCGTTTCAAGCAGTTCCTTTCCGGTGGGGGTTGATTCGAGCCCGTAATAGTTCTGTATTTTTTCAGCCTTTTCCAAGTTGCCCCAGTCTTTTGCGATTATAAGGGTGCTGTACCCCGCCCTCAGTGTATATAGGGCGGAAGATATTCCCGCAGGCCCCTTTCCTATAATGATTATGTCGTACATGCTCTCCTCCGGATCAATCGAGTCTACCCACGGTGTTTACAAGATCGTCATACTCCACCGCTCCCCTTGCCGCATATCGGATTATGCCTTCCTCATCTATTATAATTGTTCTCGGAATGGTGTCAATCGCGTAGGTTATCGACGCATTGTTGTTTATGTCCATGTATATGTCAAGGTTTTCTATCTTCAGT
Source organism: uncultured Clostridiaceae bacterium (assembly GCA_964636935.1). Lineage (GTDB taxonomy): Bacteria > Bacillota > Clostridia > DUPQ01 > DUPQ01 > JAFGQE01. The sequence continues at coordinate 5,767 of CAZWVS010000004.1, read as the reverse complement.
TCATCGAGGAACTCCATTATCTCATCCTTCGGTTCCACGACGTTCAAGGCCAGTATCACCGCATTCATATCCTCCAGGTCTGAAACCGCCCTGTCGAAATCGGGCATCTCTTCAACGCAGGGGGGACAAAAAACCGCCCAGAAGTTGATGACGACCTTTTTGCCTTTGAAATCACTTAGTTGAAAAACATTGCCGTCCAGGTCTTTAAACTCGATGTCGGCGGCTTCCGTGGGGTCAGTTTCCCTGAAAACAGAACGCTGCGGCGCGTCCGATTCGTCCTTTTCAGGCAATCTGGACAAAATCCCTTTTATAGCAAAAAAGGCCGCCACGGCCACTAAAACAAGGGCCAGGGCAAAAATGGTGTAAAGCAGTTTCTTATTATTCATATGGTAATACTCCGATTTTCTTCATTATTTATTTACTTACTTACCCGGCTGGGCCTGCGGATAACAAAAAAATGTCAAGCCCTGTTATGCAAGGGCAGCGAAAGATCTGCACAGCCCTGTTCTGCGGCGATTTGGCAAGTCATGTTTTATAACGGTAGCAGAAGATTTGCATAGCCCGTTTTGCAACCGCATCAGAAGATTTGCATAGCCCGTTTTGCATCGATTTGGCAAGTCCTGTTTTATAACGGCAGTAGAAGATTTGCACAGCCCTTTTCTGCAGCGATTTGGCAAGTCATGTTTTATATCGGATTAGGGAAAAATTGTTTTCAAACGCGATTTCGCATTGATTCAACTTTTTTTGAATTTCTGCAGCATCACATAATATCCGGAAAAAGCAAGGGCTCCGACTGCCGCAAAAAGAAGCGTCCTGTTGATCCACCCCACTATCATTTCCCAGAAAACGCTGCTAAATCCCAGAAGCATGATTTCATTGCCTATGAAAAACGCCAGGATGACCACCACACCGGCGAAATACCGCCAGAAGGCTGTGGATACCACACTCTTGGATTTTTCTATAGGTCTTTTTTTAAAGAAATATATTGACGGGAATCTGAATATGAAGGCCATGACCACAAATGCCAGCGCAAGGAAGATTACGGCGATCGTAATCGCGGGAAGCACATTGTTTATAAATACATTCGGGCTCCCGTTTCCAGCAGCCTTTTGTTTTAGTATTATCGCCGGCACGGAGGCAACGGGGACCATCAGCACAATTACCGTCACGATTATGTAGAATTCGACAAAGACAATGGAGGTTTTCAAAAACCCTTTTTTTATGCCGTCAATAATAAGAGGAATCGTTTTTTCCCTGCTTTCAGACAGTGTTTCGTAATAAAGGTTCATATATCCCGATGTCACCAGTCCGGACAGCGCCGCTAAAACCAATGCCATTAGCAAAAACAGCGGTATGAGATAGGAAAGATTGGCCCATGAGTAGATTTCCTTGGATATGTAGACCATTGAATCCGTCCATTTTTCCGATTGCACGACACCCATGTTTTGAAGAAACCCCGTTATCGGGTTGAAAGCCTGGATCAGCGAGTAAAAGAAAGCGACTGCAGCTGAATAAATAATTAAAGAAGGCCTTTTGAAAAAGCAGGTGTAGGTTGTTTTGAGAAAAGCCATCATGTACCTCCGTAAGCAATATTATAGCATAGGCTTATTTAAAGTGTAAACGCTCTTGTGTTATGATATCATAATTGGGAATTGCCGAATAATGCGGAATCTTGGATTCAGTATCGGCGGCAGCCACAGAGGCTTAGAAAAAAACGACATGATGCCGGTTTAGGCATATTTCCCGTATTATCGCGCTGAATCGGTCAAAGAGGGCTTTGGCGCTTGTGAAGGCGGGGGATTTATTGTTTGCTTTGGAGAGATCCCCGCGCCCGGGTGTTTGAAAATGCAAAAATACACGAGCAATGCATTTTCCGGTTGTTCGGCAATCCCTGACTATTTAAACCGATGGAGGTTTTATATGAAAGAGCTAAGCAACAGGGACCGGTTCATATCCCTTATGGAATACAAGCCGGTTGACAGGGTTCCCAATCACGAAGTGGGCGTATGGCCCCAGACCAGGCAGCGTTGGGCCGATGAAGGCCTGGACTTGTCCTCCCATGAATGGAACTGGTTCGTCGGCGATCCCGCATGGGACATGGACCGCAGGGAATATCTTCCCGTCAACTACGGCCTTCTCCCGCCTTTTAAGGAAAAAATCATCGAAGAAACCGACAGGTACGTTATCAAAAGACATGGTTCGGGCATAACGACCAAGGCCTTAAAGGAAGGCAGCATGGACGGCAAACGCTCATGCATGGACCAGTACCTTTCATTTCCCGTGGAGTCGCCCGAAGATTTTAAAAAATTGAAAAAGAAGCTTGTCCCCGATGCCCGAAAAAGGTATCCGGAAAACTGGCTTGATAACGTCGACGCATGGAACAGTCGCGAGCATGTGCTGGTAATGAGTAAAAATTGCGGCACAAAGGGGTTTTTCTGGCGGGCCCGCGAGTGGATGGGGACCGAAAACCTGTGTTTCGCCTGGTATGACATGCCCGGGCTGATGCACGAAATGATGGAGTTCATAGCGGATTTCACCATTGAGCTGTCGAAACCCATGTTGGAGAAGGTCACTCCAGACTATGTTTTCATAAACGAGGACATGGCCATGAAGAACGGCCCCCTTTTGAGCCCGGACCAGTATCGCGAGTTCATATTCCCCCACATGAGGCGACTTGTGGACTTTTTCAAAAGCAAAGGGGTCAGGTACGCGGTGGTGGACACAGACGGCAACAGCGAACCCCTGCTGGGGCATCTGCTGGAAGCCGGAGTCGACGCCATATGGCCTGTGGAAAGGGCGGCACAGGACCAGGATCCAATCGAACTCAGGAAGAAATACGGCCGCGACTTAAGGCTCTGGGGCGGAGTGGACAAGCGGGAGCTCGCAAAAGGTCCCGATGCCATAGAAAAGCATCTGGCTTCACTTGTGCCCATGATCGAACAGGGCGGATTCATCCCCACGGTGGACCATCTGGTGCCCCCGGACGTGTCCCTGGAAAATTTCGAATATTACATGAAAAGAAAACTGGATCTTTTGCGCGGTGAATTCTGATGAAAATAACGGTAAACGATGTGGAACTTGATTTAAGCTTTGTAATCAGGACCCCCTCGCGGGTTTTCGATGCGGCTCCGGCGGATCCTTCCGGGGATTGCAAGAAGCTTGAATATGACAGTGACGGGACCGCCTTTTCGTTTGTTTTGAAGGATGACGGAGGCTATGAGCTTGATCTGGACTCCAAAACCCCTGTTTCAATCGCCCTTCGCCTGACCCCCTGCGGGGTCGAAAACGCATACCACCTCATCCCCTGCAATATTCACGGCGATAACAACCTTTCAAAGGCCAAACCCGGGTTTTTCCCCAACCTGACATATGAACATCCCGATGCCGAAACATCATCCCCGGAATGGGAGTTCCGGGCGGACAGGGCCTCCCATCCCGTTTCAATGGTGCTCCACGAGAAGGGTCTGGCCGCCGTTTCAATTGAACCCTACTCGGATGACAAAGCCTGTGACGACGGCTCTTTTGTAAGAAACGGCGTTTTTTCGGCACTTCCCGGCACATGCGGTGTTTCACTGGGATACAGAAACCACCCCTATACATTCAAGAGCAAGGAAATGATGACACCTCCGACTGCGGATTTTGTAAAAAAGGCATCCGTTGCAGGCCGGATCTATGCGATAAGAAACGCCGAGCGCACGGACTCGGCGAAAGTCATACGTGACATTTATTATCGATTCAGGGAGCTTCCCGATCCCGATTTTGGCGCAAATGAATACCTGGAAGCCTTTATAGACGCCTACAGCGATATCAACTGGTCCAAAGCATACGGCTCTTTCACCAATTGCGAATGCAGGGTGCCCGGCGAGCCGGATTTGAAACCCTGGCGCCCCCTCTATGAAATCGGATGGTCCGGCGGTGGAGTGATTACATATCCCCTTTTGAGGGCTGTATCCATTTGCGGTTCCAAAACCCCTTTAAAAGGGGAAATGGTTTCATTTATGGATCTGGCGGCACAAAGGATCAACCCCGATTCCGGGCTGTTTTTCGACCTGGTCAAACCCTGGAGGGGCAGCGACGTCAACGGTTGGTGGGCGGGATACATTGTGAAAGACTGCCATTGCGCCTATACCAACGGAAGCGGCATATATTATATGCTAAAACTCTGTTACCCGGACAAAAATTTCGATATAAACAGGGAAGGCATGGTCAAATCCTGTCTGACCGCACTGGACACCGTTATATCGCTTCAGCTTGAAAACGGGAATTACGGCTATACCTATTCCGTTGAAAGACCCGGAATTTTAGACGATGAAGGGTTTTCAGGATGCTGGTTCGCCGCCGCATCGGTGCTTGCCTATGAAATCACACGGGATGAAAAATATCTGAAAAGCGCCGACCGGGCCATGGATTACTATTTCGAGTTTGTCAAGGACTTGAATTGCTGGGGAACTCCGATGGATACATGGAAATCCGTCGACCAGGAAGGCAACCTGGCTTTTATTAAGGCGGCGCGGCTGTTGCATGAATACACGGGCGGGCAAAAATATCTTGATATGCTTGAAAAAGGTGCCGAATATGAATATCTGTGGAGATACGGCTTTAGGGCCAGACCGGAATTCAAGCCGCTCAAGGATTCGAAATGGAATTCCTGCGGCGGCTCTGTGACAAGTGTTTCAAACCCTCACATACATCCGATGGGGTTGACTGTCACCGGTGAGCTTTTGTATCTTTATAGGATGACCGGCGATGCATATCACCTGCACAGGGCGGCCGACGGAATCTGCTGGGGGCTTTCGACCATGGACCTTTATCCCGGAACGACGGGGTACGGCCGTTTAGGCGTGATTACGGAGAGATGGTGTCCAAGCGACGGACTCACAATTGAAACTTTTTCGGACACCGGCGACCCCTCCTCCATCTGGTTCACATTCAACGGCTGGGCGGGCGCTTCGGTCCTTGAAGGGCTTATCGGACTTCTTGACGAAGCCCCTGGGAAAATAAAAGATTTGAAAAACATGAAAATACAGGATATCATCCTTCTGATTGAAAGGCAGGTGGCGAAATGAATTCACGCGAAAGGGTTCTTTCCGCAATTAATTACGAACCGTTCGACCGGTTCCCCACGCATTACTACGGCACTCCCGAAATACACAGGGACCTCATGGAGGCGCTCGGCCTTCCCGACCGGGCAAGCATATATGAATATCTGGGAACAGACCTCAGGCATGTGTCGCCGGATTACATAGGGCCAAAACTGCGCCGCTTCGAAGACGGAAGCATTGAGGGGCTTAACGGCGAACGCTACACCAATGTGTCCTTCGGCCACGGCACATATCCCGAAACCACATACCTCCCCTTCGAAGATGTGGACGACCCCGCCGAGCTGGACAATTTCCGTTTTCCGTCGGCGGACTGGTACGACTATTCCCGTGTAAAGGAGAAGTGTCTTGCCCTGCAAGGCAATGCCTTGGAGATCGAAGGCGCAGGCACACCCGACTTCATAAACGGAATAGGCCGCTACAGGGGTGTCGAGAAAGTCATGTTCGACATCGCCCTGGAAGACCCCGTATTCCTGGGGCTCATGCAAAGGCGATTCGATTTCCTGTACAAGAAAACCGAACTTACATTGAAGGCGGCGGAAGGGCTTGTCGACATTGTCGGCCTGGGCGAGGACCTTGGAAACCAGAACGGCCTTCTCATAAGCCCCGATTCATATGACCGGCTTTTCCGGGAAAAACACCAGGCTTTTATCGACCTGGCACATAAA
>CAZWVS010000003.1:0-33406 GCA_964636935.1 uncultured Clostridiaceae bacterium | reverse complement strand
GCCGGACTGATGCTCACCAATCCGAACACCCTCGGACTATTTGAAAAAGACATACGTGAAATTTCCGAAGTGATCCATGACTGCGGAGGTCTTTTGTATTACGACGGAGCCAACGCCAATGCCATACTCGGAAAAGCAAGACCGGGGGATATGGGCTTCGATGTGGTGCATTTGAATCTACATAAGACGTTTTCCACGCCTCACGGAGGAGGAGGGCCGGGCGCGGGACCTGTAGGGGTCACGAAGGTTCTTGAACCTTTCCTGCCCGTACCGGCGATAGTGAAAAAAGTTGATTATTACAAACTGGATTATGAAAAACCCGATTCGATTGGGAGGGTGAAGGCTTTTTACGGAAATTTCCTTGTGCTCGCAAGGGCATACGCCTATATTCTCACCATGGGTGCGGAGGGGCTTGTGCAGATTTCGGAAAATGCGGTTCTTAATGCAAACTATATGCTTAAATGCCTCAGTGAAGATTATGATATCCCCTTCGGTGAAAAATGCATGCATGAATTTGTCATATCCGGAGAAAGGCAAAAGAAAAAGGGGGCGAACACCCTGTCAATTGCAAAAAGGCTGCTTGATTATGGGTTCCATCCCCCCACAATCTATTTCCCCATGGTCGTAAAGGAAGCCATGATGATAGAACCCACCGAGACGGAGTCCCTGGAGACGCTGGACGGGTTTATCGATGCGCTGGTGAAAATAAATCGGGAGATTGAAAATGATCCTAGTATTGTAAATGAAGCCCCGAGGACTACTAAGGTGGGAAGATTGGACGAGGTGAGGGCTGCAAGGAATCCGGTGCTGAAACATCAATATGAAGATTAAAGTCCATTGAACCTCTCATGACTAAAGTCACGGGTGTTCTTCACTTAAGCATAAAAAAACTCCGCTTGACTGCGGAGTTTTTTCATTGCAGTATTTTCGACTTGAGCCGGTCGTAATCCTCTTCGCTGATATCCCCCGCCGCAAGCCTCTTATTCAATATTTCCAAAGCTTCGTTTTGTTTTTCCTGCCTTTGATATTCCTTGACGCGTGAATCGGATGAACCCGAAAGCCTGATAACCGCCCAGATTATTAGGCCGATAAGCAGAAGGGGCAACAATATCAATAGTATACGCGGATTGGACAATTCAAAAATCCATGGCCAAAAAAGCATTTCAAGCACCTCCTTTTTCAATAATCATATATTAATACAAATATCGGATATTTACAAAAAGACATATTATCTTGGAACAAATACCCATGGCATCAAAACCGGGATTCCGGCTTAAAATGAAAAACCGGTTTCAATCTCAAATCTCAAGGAAGCTGTTACAAAATCATATATTTTAGCCTTCAGCTGGCGTTTGGCCGAATCATAGGAATGCTCGTAGGATTCAAAAGACGAAAGGGAAATGATTCCGGCATTGTATTGCCGCAGGGCCGAGTCATAAGACTCCTTCTTGATCCTGTTGTTTAGCTTCTCAAGCTCGATGGAATCGTATTTGGTTTTTAATGCGTCGATGTCGTCGTAAACCGAGACTTCAATTTCGCGTCCGGCGGAATCCAGATTCAATTCCGCAGTCTTTAATCCCGCAAGATCCCTGATGTATGTTTCATCCTCTTCGTCAAAGAACCTTCCGGCTATCTCAAACCTCTTTTGGGCCGCTGTCATTTCACGCTTCAACCTATAGAAATTGATATCCGTATCCAGTTTGGACTCAATCACCCTGGCCGGGTCGATATCATAGGGGTCGTCATACTCTTCAGGTATTGAAACCATAATTCCTTCGACACCTGTTAAATCATCAAGTCTCCGTCTTGCGGCGGCAAGATTGCTTTCCGCCTGTTTTAAAGAGATTCTTTTTGATTCGGCCGCATATTCCAGATTGAGAAGGCCGGTGCGGCTGGTGGTTTTATCAGCAATGGCGGTCTTGTAATTTTCCCGTGCGGTTTCATAGGCCACTCTTGCATCTTCAACCGTCAATTGGTTGTTATATAATGAAACGGCGGCTGTGAGCACATCAAGCTCGGTCTGTTTTTGGACCCTTTCGTTTGTCATTTTTGAAACCAGATATGTGGTTTCCCTTTCAATGGGGGTTACATATTTGGCTATCTGCCCGTAATAGGTGTTTACAGGCGTGATTTTTGCGTCTTGCACACTGTTTTCATATGTTATTTGATTCAACCGCATCATCAGGTTGTCTATTTCCACCCGTCTGCTGTTTTCGACGGCTTGTTCGGCAGCCTGATCCGGCGACAATGTCAGAGTTTCATATGCGAATGCAAGAGCCCCGGCTGCCAGCAGGATAGCGGTGATGATTATGATTTTTTTCTTCATGGCGTGTAAACCTCCCGATTATAGCAGGCGCAGTCATATTCAAACTGTTTTATCTTTGTATTGTATTCATAAATTTTAACGGAATATGTTGTAACCGCCTTCTCGTAATTCTCCCGGTATTTGACTAATTCTTCATTGCTTAAATATCCAAGGGAATTCAAGCGTTTGTTTGTTTCATATATTTCCAGGTTTAATTTTTTGTCCATGGCCGCCAGATTGAGTTTGTCGGGTTCGGTCTGCAGTGATTCATATTCCCTTTTAACCCATTCCTCCTTTACGGCAATGGCGTCTTCAAGCCTCAAACGGGCAAGATCCAGATTTATTTGCAGGGTTTCAAGATATTCCCTTACATAATCGAGTGCGATGGGGAGCTTGAAATTATCCAGGTGCGTTTTTTCGGTCTCCAAATTTTGCATTTGCTGTTTCAGGGAGATTATATCAGGTGAATATGAAAGAGCCGTATCGATGTACCCGTCAAGGTCGCCGTAGGTTCCGGGTTCCTCTGTAAAAATTATTTCAGGGCATTCGCTGTCAATCGGCCTTCCAAGGCTCAAATTGAATGCGCGGAGTGATCTGTCAAATTCCCTGTCGGCCTTCAGCTTGATGTTCAGTGCCGATTTTTCATCATATTCCGCCTGCAGGAAATCCATTTTGGATATTATGCCTGCTTTGTAATTGTCGACCGCATTGGCGAAGGCCCGGCTTTTTTCGGCAGCGGCCCGATCCATGGAAACGGCTTGTTCAGTCCTGTCGTACAGACCTTGCAGCATTTCCCTATAGGATATTTCCAGATAGGCTTTACGTGCTTCTATTGATGAAAGGGTGTTTTTAATGTTGTTGTCGACATTTCTTATGGAGTTTTCCCTGGATGCGAGAGAACGGGCGTAATAGAAACTGTTGCTGGCGTTGATGCGCATGTTCCCATATCTTTCAAGAAGCTCGTCCCGGTCCAGGACCATGTCGGCATAGCTGTCGCGCAGCCTGGAAAGCTGTGTGTCGTTTTGTAGATACTCATCCTGCGGACTCGGCACCGAGCCCAGCCCGGGAGAGACAAAGCAGGACAGTGAAAATACTAGTGTTATCAAAATAAAAACAAATGATTTTTTCACGAAACAGCCTCCGTTTTCATATGAATGATTATATCACAGTTGCATAACGCCCACCTTTTAACGATGGTTTTATTTACAAATTGTTAACATTTTACGGAAAGAAAAAGCGGGTTTTGTAAAATTTCAAGGCGCCTTATGGGATTGAGGAAAAGCGCCATGAGGGTTATAATCAGTATAAAATGATGAAAGTGGTGAACACAATAAAGTTTTGCAGTCTTTTCAGCGGAAGCAGCGGTAATTCGCTTTTCATATCACACGGAGGCACCAGGATCCTTATTGATGCCGGAGTAAGCGGACGAAGGATTCAATATGCGCTTGAATCAATCGGTGAGGACGCCTGTGAACTGGATGCATTGATAGTCACCCATGAACACAGCGACCATTCGTCCTGTGTGGGCGTCATGTCCAGAAGGTACAATATTCCCGTTTATGCCACACAGGGCACATGGCGGGGGATGGAAAACTCAATCGGAATTGTCAATGAAGCAAACATACTGCACATAAAAGCCAATACGGATTTTGAAATAGGGGATTTGCAGATACACTCTTTTTCAACCCCTCACGACGCAGCGGACCCGGTGGGCTATACATTCAAAGCGGAGGGTAGAAAAGTGGCTATAGCCACCGACATCGGCCACATGAACGAAACGATTCTGGAGAACATAAGGGGGAGCGACCTTGTCATGCTGGAATCGAACCACGATCTCGGCATGCTTGAAAACGGAAGCTATCCGTATTTTTTAAAAAAGAGGATACGCGGCATGTTCGGCCATCTGTGCAACGACATCGCGGGGGAAACGATTGCGCTTTTGGCGGGAGAAGGCGGCAGGCGCTTCCTCATAGGTCATCTAAGCCACGAAAACAATCATCCCGAAACCGCATATTCAACAGTGATTGCCAGGCTTACATCATGCGGTCTGAAGGAAACGGATTCGCTGGAGCTGGATGTGGCGCTAAGGGACAGGGCCAGCAGGGTGTTTGAGCTATGAGGATAAAAATTGTAAGCGTAGGCAAACTTAAAGAAAAATATCACAAAAACGCCTGTGCGGAATACTTGAAAAGGCTTTCCGGATACTGCAAAACGGAAATTGTCGAAGTGAAAGACGAAAGGGAAGACATCCCCGGAGCGATTGAGAAGGAAGGCGAAGGGATTCTGTCTAGACTCAATCCTAACGAATATGTCATAACTTTGGAGATAGAAGGTAAAATGCTGGACAGCGTGGAACTTGCTAAAAAAATTTCGGATCTTGCTGTCAGGGGGACATCCAATATAGCTTTTGTGATAGGGGGATCCGGCGGATTGCATGAGAATGTGAAAAAAAGGTCCGACTTCAGGCTCTCATTTTCAAAAATGACATTCCCGCACCAATTGATGCGGGTGATATTGCTTGAACAGATTTACAGGACGTTTAAAATCAACAACAACGAAAAATATCACAAATGAGAAACCGGAGGTGCGCAAATGAAATTGATATCCTGGAACGTGAACGGACTGAGGGCTGTCATGAAAAAAGGTTTTGAAGAGTTTTTTAAAGAATCCGATGCGGACATTTTCTGCATTCAGGAAACCAAGCTCCAGGAAGGTCAGATAGAGTTCGATCCGGAGGGATATTACGGATATTGGAACTATGCTTACAAAAAGGGGTATTCGGGCACCGCTGTTTTTACAAAAAAGGAGCCTGTCTCCGTATCTTTCGGCATGGGGATACCGGAACATGACATGGAAGGGCGGATGGTGACCGTTGAAACCGACGGGTATTTCCTTGTCAATGTCTACACCCCGAATTCGCAACGCGAGCTGGCAAGGCTTGACTACCGCATGGAATGGGAGGCTTTTTTCAAAGGATATCTATTGAAATTGAACGAAAGGAAACCGGTTGTAGTATGCGGCGATTTAAATGTAGCCCATAATGAAATCGATCTGAAAAATCCCGAGTCCAACAGGAAAAACGCCGGATTCACGGACGAAGAAAGAGGAAGGATGACCGGGCTTTTGGAATCCGGTTTCACAGACAGTTTCAGATATCTGTATCCCGATTTGACTGAAGCATACACATGGTGGTCATATATAACCCGGGCGAGGGAAAGAAACGCCGGATGGAGAATCGACTATTTCCTGGTTTCCGACACAATTGCGGACAAAGTGGAGGATTCATTGATTTATGCAGATGTAATGGGCAGCGACCATTGCCCCGTGGGACTGGTTTTGAAAGGGAATGAATAACTATGAGAACAGATAACAGAATATTACAAAAGGACACAAGGATTGCGGGGGAGAGGACAAGTGTGATCCTGCCCGGCAATTGTCAAAAGGGGATTTTTGAAAAAGCAGTCGATTTATTGGAAAAGTGCTGTCCGGGGGTCGAAATAAAGGAAAACCCCGAAGCGGAGCAAATGACCGGGGCGAAGGGTCCCGTTATTGTTTTTGGAAACCTGGCCGACAATAATTGTGTGGAGAAAATGTACTTCGATTTTCTTTGCGCGACGGACAAATGGTACCCGGGACCGGGTGGATATGAAATCCGTACGCTTTTGGACCCGTATGGAACGGGGTTCAACATAATACACATAGGATACTCGGACCGGGAAGGGCTGGAAAGCGCAGTCAAACGGTTTGAGACCATGGTAGGGGAGACAATCGAATATGCAAGTGATATAAACCCTTCCAGGCTGCACATTCCTGACGAGTATGCCGCGCATATAATGAATGATGTCCTGGATTCTAAAAAGGATGAATATTATTACACTTTCAGGCCTGATAGTAAGGGATATCTCGCTTATCTGACCGGAAACAGCGATGTCCTGAAGGACTACGAGGATGCGATGAAGGAGATGCTTTCAATGCCCCGGCATCATCTTATGATCTACAACAGGTTCACTGTTTGGCGGCTGCTGGAAGTTGCCGGAATGCTATCCGACGACATCGCGCATGAATATCCGATGGTCTTTTGGGACTGGGCGAAGGGGGATGAGGGCCTTGGGGCCATAGATGTACACGAGTATCAGGCTTCGGGAATACCCCGAAACAATCACGGACTGATACCCGCCCTTGGGATAAAGATGATATGCGGATATATGGACACATATCATCCGGGCATGGAAGGTGTCGATGAATTGGAGAAAAAAGCCGACAATGTATTTGCACCATACTTTGACGGAGGATGGAAGCCTGTGTGCGACGGGCTGTGCCATGGATGGTGGCTGTCCCAGCCCGTAATGCTGCATTACGGCCTGTTGGACCCGCAAAAGAGATATTTCCAAAACGAAGGTGCTTTAAAAGCCGCCAAATGCGCCCTTGCTGTTACAAACAACATGGGATGGCTTGCTTCGGCCGGCGATGCGAGCTACAGAAGGCAGCATGCGGGATTCAACCTCAGGATTGCCGCCTCCGTTTACAACAACAGTGAATTCAAATATGTGAACGACATCCTGCCCTTCGAATATTCAAGTTGCGGCGACTACTCGGTGATGTTAAGGCAGTTCGACAAGGGTGTTGAACCCTCAAAACCCGATACGGGCCTGATGACGGTAATCCCCGTCGACAAGGCGGTTTATGATGTGTGGAACAGGGAAGAGGCAAAATATGCGGTCAAGGTTACGGATACTCCGCCGGGCTGTGAAATGGAAAAATGTTTCGACAAGATAAGCTTTAGGGCCGGATGGGACGCAAATGACGAATTCATGCTTGTCGACGGCATAGGAGGAGGCGGACACTCCTATGCGGACTCGGGAGCCATAATAGATTTTACGGCTTACGGTGTTCCCTTCCTGGTATCTGAAGACAGGCTTGCTTATGTGGACCCGGAAAACCATAACATGGCCACTATAAGCCGAAACGGAAAAAGAAAGCCGATTCCGGCATTCATGTCCATTGAGGAGAGTTGGGAAAATGAGGACATGGCATACGTAAGGATGCTTTCATACGACAATAACGGCATGGACTGGACAAGGGAGATGTATTTTGTTCCCGGGATAGGCACATTGGTCAACGACCATATGGAAGCCAAGCAAGAAGGGGAGTTCTCCGCCACGGTTCATTTCAGGACTCCGGGCTCAGTGATGATAAAGGAAGACGGATATGTCTGTATCCGTGAAAACGAAGACGGCGAAAACATAGCTTTCATACTCGGCGCATTGAATGACGATGAAACGGTTCAAGGGTTCATGAAACAAAACTACTCGCATTTGTTCAGAACGCCTCCCGGCCTGGAAAATCCGGAATTCGACGGTCTTGACGACCGCAAGCTGTTTATGAAGAGATACAGGGTGAACAGGCCCGAAGTCACCGCTTATAAAGCGGGAAAAGTGAAAAGCATGCAAAAAGGCGATGAATTCCACTTTACGCATTTTTTAACCGTGGGAAAAGAGAATGAAAGACCGGGGAGGGCGAAGGTTGTTCCCGAAGGCGTCCTGATTGAAAAAAACGGGATTGAAAAGGTTGTAAAATTCCAGAAAGGAATGGAACCCGGGATGGAGGACGGAATGGAGCAGGAAGAAGTCGATTTCGATTTCTTCTCAAATCTCGAGCATGAAGGAAAGGCCGACATCATGTCCTTCGACATGGATGAAAACGGTTATGCCGCAGGGGATGTGGCGGGCGAAATCATCGTTTTTTCAACGGACGGCGAGGTTCAATGGAAAGTGAAGGAAGAGGGCCCTGTGTTCGCGTTGTGCATGGACGGGGGCTTCCTATATGCGGGAATCGGCGACGACAAGCTGGCTTGTTATAAAAACGGGTTCCGGATATGGATTAGGAAGTTTGAGAGAATACCCACCATGTTCCCCTGGTGGGAGCTTGAGAGTCAGAGGATCGTAACCCTTGCCGCTTCGAACGGATTGGTGTTTGCGGGATGCGGCGACAATCACATAAGATGCTATAACCGTGACGGGGAAGAAATATGGACCTATTATTTAAGGGCGGCGGTACCCGCCAGGATACTTGTATTCGACATCGACGGGGACGGAAGCGACGAACTGGTGGTTTCAGGGGGGATACTGAGTGCGTATTCACAGATAGAGGTTGTCGATATGAAAGGCGGACTCAAATACAGACCGACTCCGGAAATTGGAGCGGGCTGGACAAGCTATACATCCTCCATGAAGGTTTTTGAGCGAAACGGTACACGGTATATTGCTCACGGGACAAACAGAAACCAGAACCTGACACTTTTAAGATATTCGGAGGGTGGGTTTGAAGAGGTTTTCTCAAAAAGCCTGGCCGGTTCCGTTACAGCCTTGTGTGAAAGCGACGGTATCATATACGCGGGCACATCGTTGGGTTTCCTCTTTGCATTTGATACGGATGGCTTGGAAAAGTGGTTTTCATCCCTTTATGAAGGCGTTAGACACATAGAAAAAACGGAAAACGGGTTGTTTGTGATACAGTCCGAGGGCACAATGTGCAGGCTTACGGAGCAGGGAAAGGTCATTACAATGTCAATGGATTCAATGAGGTCGATCGCCATCAGGAACTTTGAAGACCGGCTGATGATGATACATGAAAAGGGGATATACAGCGTCATGAAGGAAGCGGAGGAAGATGGATTTTAAAATTTGCCACATAGGTTGCGGCGCAATATCGAAAGTCGGCCACGGGCCGGCGCTTTCCAAATACGCAGCTGAAAAACAAAACACTATTCTGGCGGGCTGCTGTGACAATGACGCAACCGGGGCCGAGGGTTTCGCATCCGATTTCGGCTTTTTGAAAAGCTATACAGATGTGCGGCGGATGTTGCAGATTGAAATGCCCGATGCGGTGAGCCTGGCTGTGCCTGTGGACAAAACCGCATGTCTGGCGATTCAAATCGCTGAAATGGGTTTCGACCTCATATTGGAAAAACCCCCGGGAATGGACACCGGTGAATGTGAAAGGATAATCAAGGCGGTCAGGGAGAATGGAACAGCCGCTATGACCGCGTTCAACAGAAGGCACATGCCCGTCATGATGAAACTTGCCTCGTTGCTTGATGAAGCCGGAAGGGACTCCATAACCGACATACGATACGATTTCATCAGAACCGGTAGGAAGGACATTGATTTTTCGACAACTGCGATACATGCGGTGGACGCAGTTCAATTCATAGCCGGATGCGGGTTTTTTGAATATGGGATAACTGTCGACAAAGGATCCGGAGGGGTTGGAAACATATACATTGCCGGGGGCATGGAGTCGGGAGCCCGGGTCTGTGTGAATTTGATTCCCGACGGCGGGCTGAACATCGAACGCGCCAGGGTCACATTGCCTGGCGAAACCTGGTTTGTAAAAATTCCTGTCTGGGGGAATGTGGATTATCCGGGCGGTATAATCCGTTATGCAAATGGAGCCGAAAAAGACGGATACATCCCTGCTGATGCAGAACAGTTTGTGAATTCCGGCTTTTATTTCGAACACAGCAATTTTTATGATGCGCTCAGAAAAGGCGAAAAACCCCCTTTTAGCGTGGAAAACGATCTGGGGGTTGTGAAAATTATGGAAGAGATCAGACATGAATTGAAAAATATTGGAAAAGACAATCGGGCAAAGGTGTTTGAATAATGTTGTGGATTTTTGCGAAATCACTTGTAATAGGTTATTCGGGAGCTGTTATGCCCGGCTCGCTTTTCGCATATGTAGTCGACAGGAGCATGCGCAAGGGGGCGAATTCAGGATTTCTTGCAGCTTCGGGACATGCGCTTCTTGAACTTGCGGTTGTCGCCGCTTTGATTTTCGGCGCAGGTGAGTTTATTGCGTCCGACGCGGTTCAGATCACCACGGGTTTTGCGGGAGGACTGTTTTTATGCTGGATGTCGTACACGATGATCAGTGATTCATTGGGAAACAGGCTTGCCGTCGACACGAAAAATGAAAACCTGAAAAGGGACAATCCCGTAGTGAAAGGGGCTGTGCTGTCCGGAGCAAACCCCTATTTTCTCTTATGGTGGGCTGTGGTCGGGATAGGCCTTATATCGGAGGCGTATGTGCTGTTCGGGGTATTGGGAGCCATGATTTTTTATATCGGCCACATAACAGCCGATTTCACCTGGTATATGTTTGTTTCCGTCGCAGTATCCAAAACCAGAAGGTTTATGAATGAAAAAAGGCACAGGATATTCGCAGGGATACTGGGGGTCGCTGTTCTGGGACTTGGCATCAGTTTCATTGTGAGGGCGGTTTTGATTCTGTAAAGTTAACAGTTTATTAATATATTCATAATAATATGTTCACAATTGGCATCTATAATGAGAGTACATTCTAAGAAAGACCAAACTAATTCCCCTCGACAAGGCTGCACCCCCGCAGTCTTGTTTTCATATAAGCAAAAATATTTTGGAGCAGCCATATTAATAAATTGTTCATATTTAAAAGACAAATTATCCACATTATTGGGATACTATACAGGAGAAACATTCTTATCCCAATATATAACCATCACAAGAGGCTGCGTTCCCCCGCAGCCTCAATTTCCGCCCGCTTTTGGGAAAAACGTCGACCATTTGCCTCGGGTAAACAGTCAACCAAATGCCTCGGGTAAACAGTCAACCAAATGCCCCGGGTAAACAGTCAACCAAATGCCCCGGGCAAACAGTCAACCAAATGCCCCGGGCAAACAGTCAACCAAATGCCCCGGGCAAAAAGTCAACCAAATGCTCCGGGCAAAAAGTCAACCAAATGCCTCGGACAAAAAGTCAACCAAATGCCTCGGACAAATGGTTAACTAAAAACCCCGAGGCAAACGGTTAATGCGCTTGAAAGTGGGACGTGTGTGTGCTATAGTGCATTTGCCGGCATCCTTTGGGAGCCGGACAAAAATATTATCGAAATCACATTATTTCGATCGGCATCCCGCAAGGGAGCTGAAGCGGAGGTAGATTATGACTAATCATTCAAAAAGAACCTATAGACTGGTGCTTTCGGCAATGCTGGGGGCAATAGTCGTCGTACTCGGGGTGACCCCCCTCGGTTTTATCCCCTTGGGGCCGATGAAACTTACCATACTTCACATACCGGTGATCATAGGTGCCATTTATGGCGGGCCTTATGTCGGCATGAGCGTCGGGCTGGTTTTTGGAATCATGAGTGTGTTGCAGGCTCCGGGGGACCTTACATTTGGACCCGTGTGGGCGACAGGCGAGGCGAGCAACTATTTTCTGATAGGCGTCAATGCGATTGTGCCGAGGGTGCTAATAGGATTGACAGCCGCCCTGGCTTACAGGGGGGCAAAAAAAATCCCGAGGACAACCTCATTGGTGATATTGGCGATTGTAGGGACGGGAATGCTTGCATTCTCCATATATAAGTTGATAGAGATGATAAACACCGGTCAGGCTTACTATATGTACATAATACTCATCGTCGCAATAATCGGTGTCGGGATATGGATGGGGCTCACAATCGGTAAAAAGAGTCTTCCTGTTGTTTTGGCTGCGGGAATAGGCACACTTACCAACACGGTGCTTTTCCTCGGTCTGGCATACATCTTTTTCGGCAATCTTTTTGCGGAATTGTTTGAAACCAGCAGGAAAGCCATTGCGGACATACTTGCAACAGCGGGGATCACAAACGGCGTCCCCGAGCTGGTTGTTTCAATTGTTCTTATATCGGCCATTGCTGCGGCTGTAAAACCGGAGAATCAGAAAACCGGATAAATCCCAATATAAGGAAAACCTCATTTTCGCATTTTAAAACGAGGTTTTCCTTTTTGCTGTTTTCATATCCGATCAGACCGCATTGATCCATACGGTCATGTCACCGGGTTTCCTGTTGGTCCACAAAGAATAAGGTATGGCCTTGATGGAGATTTTTTCATATTCCGGCGAATAGGGCTTGTACAGACGCTCTTCAAAACCGGACTCGGACAACCTATAGGCAGGACCTTCAAGATAATCGCATCCACCAAGGAAATCCGGATCATAGACCGGTTTTAAAACATCACCGGTCTTAACGGCGATAGCGGAAAGATGTTTCCCGTTGTCCGCCTCTTCGATACAGTACACAACCGGGCCTTTTTTGAGCGCCAGTTTCCCCGTATCGTGGCGGACATGGGGATGAGCCTGCATTTTCAATACCGGCATATCCATGACCAGCTCGATTTCGTCTCCGTCATCCCATTCCCTTTCCATGCGCACATAACCCCTATCGATTTCAAAATCCAAGGTCCGGCCGTTCAATTTGATGGCATGGGAATCGCACCAGCCGGGAATCCTGAGGCTTATGCGGGTTTTTACAGATCCGTCGGACGAGAAGGATATGCGGACTTTCCCATCCCACGGATAGTTTGTCTTCTGCTCAATAGAGAAATTTTCGAAGCTTGCCTTTCCCGAACCGTACAGATTGACATGGATCCCGTCACAGTCCACGGAGTAGAAGTACTGCCCCAGGGAAGAAAGCAACCGGGCAAGATTGGGAGGACAGCATGCGCAACCGAACCATTCCTTTCTTACATAGCCCATCTGAGGTTTGAATTCCAGCGTTTCTTCAAGCACCGCATCTTCCTCCACTGCAAGAGGGTTCGAGTAGAAGAACTTGGTCCCCTCCAGATTGACGCCCGACATCACCCCGTTGTAAAGGGTGAGTTCCATCGTGTCGGCGTATTTTCCGTCTCCCGTTATATTAAGCATGCGGTTGCAGAAGAAAACAGATGCTATGGAAGCGCAGGTTTCCGCATACGCCCTTTCGTTTGGAAGATTGTAGTCGTAGGAGAACCTTTCGATGTCGGGGGTGTCCCCTATGCCGCCGGTTATATACATCCGTTTCCGGGTCATGTTGTCATAAAGCCGTTCGCAGGCTTGAAGAAGCTCCATGTCGCCGGTCCTGTCCGCAACATCGGCCGCTCCCGCCAGGAAATACAAAGCCCGAACGGAATGCCCCTCTATGGTCTGCTGATCCTTTAAGGGCTCGTGCGCCTGTATATAGGCGAAAGGCTTTACCGTGCCCTTATGATAAAAGGGTTTGTCATATTCGAGTTTTTCCTGTTCTTTTACGTAGTATGACGGCTGTTTGCCCCGTTCGGTTATGAAGTATCCCGCAAGGTTCAGGTATTTTTCCACCCCTGTGGTTTCGTACAGCTTTACAAGGGCAAGTTCTATTTCCTCGTGTCCCGGATAACCGTGAAGCTTGCCTATTTCGCTGCCGAAAACAGAATCTATGTGATCCGCGTACCGGCACATTATTTTCAAAAACCTGTCTTTCCCGGTAGCTTGATAATAGGCGACCGCAGCCTCTATCAAATGTCCCGCGCAATACAGTTCGTGCATCCTGAAAAGGTCGGTCCACCTGCCGGTCGGATTCATGACGGAATAGTAGCTGTTAAGGTATCCGTCCTCCCACTGAGCCGCTTCCATGTCGTCGATGACTTCTTCGATTTTCGATATCAAGACTTCATCCTTCTTTATTAAAAGACTATATGAGCAGGCTTCGATCCATTTGGCCACATCCGAATCCCAGAAAGGGTGGGGCTCTTTGTCCATGCCCGGCCGCCACAGCTGTTTGAAAGTATCCAGTCTCCCGGTTGTTTTAAGCTGTTCATATTCGGTGTTGAGTGTAACGGTTTCGTTGACCTCCGTACGCTGTTTCCAATAGCCTTCCGTAAACCTGACATTCTCCAATTTAACGGGTTTCATATAAGCACTCTCCTTAACTATTTGCTTTCTATAGTATAATATATGAGGAGGATTTATTCATCTTGAATAAATCAATGAAAAAATGTATTATATAAAGGAACGGTGAGAAGGTTTTTCAAAGATTAAAAAACCTTTGTAAAAGGCGTTTCATAGACAGGAGTTTTGAATTTGAGCACAGAAGATAAATTGATTATAAAAGGTGGAAAACGCCTTAAAGGCGAAGTGGACATACATGGATCAAAAAATGCGGCTGTTGCATTGGTTTCAGCCGCTATTCTCATAGATGGGGAAGTGACCATAGAGAACCTTCCCGATATCACGGATGTCAGGATTCTGCTTGAAGTTATATCGCAGCTTGGCGGCAGGGTCGAACGGGTTAATAGCAGCACGGCAATCATAAACTGCACAAATATAGATAAAAGCAAAGCGGACAACTACGACCTGAGCAAAATAAGGGCCTCATACTACCTTGTGGGTTCCCTTTTGGGGAGAACGGGTTCGGCCGAAGTCATATTCCCGGGAGGATGCAATTTTGGGCCCAGGCCCGTGGATCAGCATAAAAAGGGATTCGAGGCACTCGGCGCCCAGTTTGCGACCACAGGAGGATACATAGCGGCCAAAGCCAGAAAGCTGACGGGAACCCAGGTGTATTTTGACAAGATATCCGTCGGAGCGACAATCAATGTGATGCTTGCGGCAACCCTGACGGACGGCATGACAACAATAGAAAATGCTGCAAGGGAGCCCCATATAGTCGATGTGGCGAACTTCCTGAACATGATGGGCGCCGACATAAGGGGCGCCGGAACCAATGTTATAAGGATAAAAGGCGTTGAAAGGCTATCCGGCGGCAAAACATACAGTGTCGTCCCCGATATGATTGAAGCGGGGACATTCATGATAGCCGCGGTGGCGACCAAAGGGAATATAAAAGTGAAAAACGTGATTCCGGAACACATGGAATCATTGACTGTGAAACTCCGTGAGACAAAAGCCGCGGACATAGAAGAAGGCGACGACTGGATAAAAGTCAAAGGACTCAGAAAACCCAAAGGGGTATTGTTGCAAACAATGGAATATCCCGGATTTCCGACGGACCTGCAGCCGCAGATGGTGAGCTTCCTTTCAATAGCCGACGGACAGGGCACCATTACCGAAGGTGTCTGGGACAACAGGTTCCAGTATGTGGAACAGCTGCTTCAGATGGGGGCGGACATAAGGGTTGAAGGCAGAACGGCCATCATAACCG
Organism: uncultured Clostridiaceae bacterium; assembly: GCA_964636935.1. GTDB lineage: Bacteria > Bacillota > Clostridia > DUPQ01 > DUPQ01 > JAFGQE01. The sequence continues at coordinate 18,123 of CAZWVS010000003.1, read as the reverse complement.
GTGTGAACAAACTCATAGGCGCCCCGATAAGGGCCATGGACCTGAGAGCCGCCGCAGCGCTTGTGATTGCGGGACTAATGGCGGACGGGGTTACAACGATATACAATCTTGAATATCTCGACAGGGGATATGAAAAATTCATACAAAAACTCGAAGAACTCGGGGCAGACATAAAAAGAGAGCGGGTGTGAAAATGAATAAACGGCAAAAATTGGATTTGATAAGGGATTTGACAAACGCAAACGGCATATCGGGTTTCGAGGAAGAAGTGACCGAAGTAATCCGTAGATTCACGGGCGAAAATATCACATACCGCAGGGACAGGATGAAAAATGTCTTTCTGGATTTGAAATCCAACACGGGGAAAAGATCCGTTGTCATGATAGACGCCCATTCAGATGAAGTGGGGTTCATGGTCCAGTCCATAAACGGAAAAGGACTTATTAAATTCATAGCAATAGGCGGATGGCAGGGGGCCAATGTCGGAGCCCATGCCGTGAGGATAAGGAATAATAAAGGGGAATACATAAAGGGGATAACCACATCAAAGCCCCCTCACTTCATGTCTGAAGCAGAAAGGAAATCCCCGCCCAGCATAGACAACATGTACATCGACATCGGCGCCGGAAGCAGGCGGGAGGTTGTCGAGGATTTCGGAATCGAAGTCGCCAACCCTGTCATTCCCGACGTCGAATTCACATATAACGAAAAAAACGGGGTCATGAGGGCCAAGGCATTTGACAACAGGATCGGCTGCGCATGCGAAGTTGCACTTTTAAACGCATTGGCAGAAGAACAGCTGCAAGTCGACGTGAAAGGGGCCATATCGACCCAGGAGGAAGTCGGACTCAGGGGGGCGGAAGTCACAGCGAATGTAATAAAACCGGATTTTGCAATAGTTTTCGAAGGCACGCCCGCGGATGACGGACATACGGATGAATATTCCTGCCAGGCGGGAATGGGAAAAGGGCCCCAGGTGCGCCACAGGGACGGCAGCATGATAACACATCCGGGATTTCTGGCTTTCGCCCGCTCAGTGGCAAAAGAGTTTGAAATCCCCTTTCAGGACGCGGTGAGAGCCGGAGGCGGAACCGACGGGGGAAGAATACATCTTGCCCATATGGGAGTTCCTACAATCGTAATCGGTGTGCCGGCAAGATATATCCACAGCCATTACGGTTACTGTTCCTTTGAGGACTTTGACAATGCCGTAAGCTGGGGAGCCGAAATAATAAAAAGACTCGATGAAAAAACAATAGGGTCGTTCTAAGACCCATAAACCGGAGTGGCTTATGAAAGATAAAAAATGGTACGATGAACCCATGGTGCTGTCCGCAGTGCAGTGTAATTACGGGGAAGACAGCCATGACATAATGAAAAACCATGTCATTGCGAACGATTTCAACGGCGAGCAGCTGCTTCATCTGAATGCCGAAGGACATGTTTCCAATTACAACGAAGAAAGGGACGGGGCAGAACTGGACGCCTATCTTGCAAAAGCCGGGAAGAACGGGCTTAGGGAGATCCTCTACTGGAATGTGCACTGCGTATATGAAAACACCATAGAAAAGCATCCGGAATGGAAGCAAAAAACAAAGGACGGGGACGATATAATCGTCTATGGAAATCAATATCTGATCTGCATCAACACACCATGGATGGACGAGTATAAAAAAAATCTGAAAAAACTTTTTTCACACAAGCTTGACGGACTGTTTCTAGACGGTCCCGTTTTCATGCGCAACGGGTGTTATTGTAAATATTGCAGGCAGAAATTCAAACAAAGATACAATAAGGAAATCACTCGGGCCGAACTTCATGAATTTTTGGAATTTAGAACCGATTCCGTGACGGAAATGATAAAAACGACTTATGAATTAAAACAAGAGATAAGACCTGAGACAAGGCTATATATCAACAACTCGGCCTTGCGGGCGGACGTAACCGGCAGCAATACTTCAAAGGTCTACCCTTATGTGGATTTTCTCGGTACGGAAGGCGGGTTCTGCTGGATAAACAAGGAATTCGACTACACCCACACAACCACGCACGCCAAGTACATTGAAACAAAAGCCAACGGGAAACCATATGTCGTTTTCATAGCCGGGGACGCGAAACCATGGTCCTATGTCATGCATACGGGTCCCGAAACCGCAAGGCTGTACGCGCTTTCACTGGCGCAGGGGGCCAACATCTGGTACGGGATACACGGTCCGACTAAAATGATGAAAAGCCCCGCAGGCCGCAAAGCGGCGCAGATGAACCGGTATATAAAGGATAACAAGCAATATCTGACCGGAACAAAATCGCAGGCTAAAATAGCGTTGATGTGGTCGGACGCGACTTCCAACTATTATGCCTCAAGCATAATAAAGACCGACTTCACTGATGAAGGACGCATGGGTACGGGCGATAAGCACGGCGACCATCTCGAATCACTCAAAGGGTTTGCCGACATGCTCACAAGAAGCCATATGCAGTACGACATAGCTGATCAGGACTGTATAACCGATGGAAGGATAAACGGATATGACCTACTGATATTCCCCACATATGCCTGCATGTCCGATGAAGAAGCCGAAGCGATAAAAGAATACGTAAAAGGCGGAGGCAACATAATATGCACCTATGACACGGCTCTGTATGACGAGCTCGGAGTAAGACGGGGGACGGGGGCCCTGGACGATGTCCTGGGGATAAAACGGGGCGGACTGGTCGGCTACGGAGATGTCGGAGTCGGGTATGCCCGGATATATGAAGAAATCGAAGAAGATCTGATGCCGGTCTGCGGCCATGCGTGGGAAATAGAGGCCCGGGATGACGCAAAAATCATGATCAAGGCATATTATCCCATGGAAGGCAGATATGTGGCCTTTCCCACGGAGGGATTCGGATACGCATCTAAAAGCAAATACGGTGAGGGAACGGGAGTATATGTTTCCGGAACAATGGGGGAGGACTACAGCAAATGGTGCCACCCCCAAAGCAGGAAATTCATTGAACGCAGGGTGCTTGAGACGGCGGATCCCCTTACCCGTACGAATGCGCCGCAAAGTGTGGAAGTCAGCCTGAGAAAACAAAAGGAAACAGGAAGGGTCATGATACACCTTGTAAATATGACAAGGGGTCCGGGAAGACCCATGGAGGAAACCATCCCCGTATCCGGCATCACGGTCGGGGTTTCATCGCTAAAAGCAAAAAAGGCTTTCGGAATATACACCCGCACGGAGTATAATGTAATTGAAACAGAGGACGGTTGCGAGGTTGAAATTCCCGGTCTCGGTGAATATGAAGTAATAGTTTTGGAACAGGAGGGTTTATAAAATGCTAAAGGCAGGAGTTCTCGGATGCGGTTCGATTTGTCGCAAAAGACATGCTGTTGAAATCGACGCAAATGAAAAGTGTGAATTATACGGGGCATACGACCCGGTTAAAAAAAGAGCCGAATACATAGTGGGAAAATATGGCGGTAAGGTCTATGACTCCCCGGAAAAATTGATTAACGACGACGATATAGACTTTGTCGTGGTATGCACGCCGAACAAGTATCACGCGAAGTATTCAATTGAAGCTCTGCGAAGAGGTAAACACGTGCTATGCGAAAAACCCATGGCGGGCAATCTGTCCGATGCGGCGGCGATGATCAAAGCCGCGGAGGAAAGCGGCGCAAAATTGATGATAGGCCAGAATCAAAGGCTGGTACCCGCACACGCAAAAGCCAGGGAAATAATACAAAGCGGCAAAATAGGCAAGGTGCTGACCTTTGCCACCACTTTCGGGCACAGGGGGGCTGAAGGATGGAGCATAGAAGGCAACTCTTCAACCTGGTTCTTCAACAAGGCGGAAGCTGTTTTTGGCGCCATGGGCGACCTTGGTGTTCATAAAGCCGACCTTATGAGGTATATCCTGGGTGAGGAGATCAATGAAGTCAGTGCGATAACCACTACGATTGACAAGAAATACGACAGCGGTGAATACATAAATGTCGACGACAATGCGGTGTGTCTGCTGAGAACCAAATCCGGAGTAGTGGGTACGCTTACAGTCAGCTGGACATATTACGGTGGCGAGGACAACTCAACGGTCATCCGCGGGACAAAGGGCGCATTGAAACTTTTCACAGACCCGGACAGTCCGATAATAATCGAATATGCAGATAAAAAAGTTGAAAAAATAGACGCCGGTGAGATTCAGACCAACGAAAAACAGACTGATTCGGGAGTCATGAGTCTTTTTGTAAACCACATAATCGAAGAAACGCCGGTCCTGATTTCCGGATACGAAGGGTATAAGGCCCTTGAAATAATAGTTAAATGTGTTGAATCGGCAAAAAAAGGAAAAGCCGTAAAAATCTAAAGCAAATATTTCATGGGGTGAACGCTATTCGCAGGGGATTATGAAATTGATAAATTCCCTGCGAATTTCAACGTTTGCCGTTTTGGCGAAAATCAATTCGCCTTCAATGTTGAATTTAAGTTGCTTCTCGCTCTCAATGGTCATTTTTTCAATCTTCTTCAAATGGACGCCTTTGATATTCACATGGGTGCCCTTTTTATACTTGGGAATCAAGTATAAGATGCCTAGCAGTTTTTTGGCCTCCACCAGGCATAGGTCCAGTATGCCGTCGTCGTATTCGGTGTAGGGTACGGGCAGGAAGCCGCCGCCGTAGTACTTGCCGTTTGTGCAGGCTGCCAGGGTTATTTCGGCTTCTATGGCCTCCGAGCCGTTTAGAGTCACTTTTAAAGGGAATTTAAGCTTGCCCTTGATTAACGCTGCGACTATCCCCAGGTAATATGAAAGATTGCCGGGCAGGTGCAGCTTCTTGTTGATTTTTGCAGAGTAATAGGCCACTTCGGCATCCAGACCCACGGACATTATGTTGATGAAATACCTGTCGTTTATAATTCCGCAGTCGATGGGTTTTGCAGTGCCTTTAATGGTTTTTTCGAGAATGTCGTCATAATTCCTGCTCTTGTATATGCTTTTTATAAAATCGTTTCCGGAACCAGCCGGAAGAACACCAAGCATGCATTGCGTGCCTGCCATCCCGTTCAAGGCTTCATTGAGGGTTCCGTCGCCGCCCGCAGTATAGATCCTGCAGATGCCTTTTTGGGAATATGATTGTGCAATGTCCTTTGCGTGACCCGGGCTGTCGGTAATTTCTATATTGTAATCGTCATCTCTGTCTTTAAAGAAATTATGAATTGCGGGAACAAATGACATCGCGTTCCCTTTCCCGGCCACCGGATTAATTATAAAAAGATGTTTCATGCCCACCCCGCTAACAGTAATGCAGAAATTATATAAAATAAGGCAGGTAATTGCAATCCTCGGAGCAAATTGTTCATGTTGACTTATATGCTTATAAATATATAATGTTCATTAGTAACTAATTTGGAGATTGCATATGAAAAACCTACATCTTGTTTGCAACGCCCATATCGACCCCGTATGGCTGTGGGAGATAGAGGAAGGCATTGCCGAAACCCTGTCAACGTTCAGGATAGCCGCCGATTTTTGTGATAAATATGAGGGATTTGTGTTTAATCACAATGAAGCGATTTTATATAAATGGGTGGAGGAATACGACAAGGAGCTTTTCGAAAGAATAAAAATCCTTGTAGCTGAAAAGAAATGGCATATAATGGGCGGATGGTACCTCCAGCCCGACTGCAACATGCCCTCCGGAGAATCCTTTGTAAGGCAGATATTGTCGGGCAAAAAGTATTTCATTGAGAAATTCAATGTCGAACCCACCACCGCTATAAATTTCGACGCCTTCGGACATACACGCGGCCTTGTCGAAATCCTGAAAAAAGCGAATTACGATTCATATATATTCTGCAGACCTGAACCGGACATGCTCGAACTGCCTGCCGAGGACTTCCTGTGGAAAGGCTTTTGCGGCTCGACCATAATGATGCAAAGGGCATATAACTCCTACGAGTCCCACAGGGGCGAAGCAGATGAAAAAATAAAGGGATGGATGGACCATAACGGCGAAAGGCAGACAGGCCTCGTTTTATGGGGTATCGGAAATCACGGGGGAGGGCCCTCTGAAATAGATTTAAAAAAAATAGAAAAGATGGCCGAAAGGGAACGGGAATGGAACCTGATCCAATCGACTCCGGAAGGATATTTCAACGAACTAAAACCAGACGAAGCATCGATGCCGGTATACGACAAGACTCTTAACCCCAGATATACGGGATGCTATACATCGCAGATCCGTATAAAGATGCAGCACAGAAGACTGGAAAACGAGCTGTATCTGACAGAAAAAATGGCTGCCCACGCCGCTGTCAACGGACTCTTCGAATACCCCTCGGAAGAACTCGGCAAGGTGTCGGAAGACCTTATGCTCCTGCAGTTTCACGACATACTGCCCGGGTCGTCGATACCGGAAGTGGAAAGGTTCAGCCTCGAACTTGCGGGCCATGCCCTTGAAGAGCTTAGAAGATTGAAGATCAGAGCTTTCATTTCCCTTTGCGCGGATCAGGAGAAAGCGGATGAGGGCGTGATTCCGGTAATGGCATACAATCCCCACCCATTCAAAGTGAGCGGGATTTTCCATTGCGAATTCCAGATGCCTGATCAGAACAAAGACCGCAATTTGTTTGCAATGCCCGTTGTTTACCGCAACGGCGAAAAAATACCGAGTCAGACGGAGCATGAATCATCCAATTTCAATGTGGACTGGAGAAAGAAAAGCGTTTTTTATGCGGAGCTCGAACCCAATTCGGTCAACAGATTCGATGTCAAACTCATAATGATACCAAAAAAGCATGATTTCGGTTTGAAAATCGAGAACGGTTATATAGATTTCAGCAACGGGGACATTTATGTAAGGATAAATGCCCAAACAGGCGCAATGGACAAATATGAGAGGGACGGCTTCGACTATATTGAAGGCGATGCGTTCCTTCCGATTGTCATGGTCGACGATGAAAATTCATGGGCGCACAAGGAAAAGAATTTCAGGAACTATTCCGGCAAGTTCAAAGTCATGGATCCCGGGGAGGGAATCGGTTTTTCGGGAATTCTTGAAAAAGACGTGGATTCGGTAAGGGTCATAGAGGACGGGGAAGTGCGTTCAATAGTGGAAGTGGTGATGAAATACAACCATTCTTTCATCACGCAGCGATATTACCTGCCAAAACACGGGACACAGGTAAAAGTCACAACAAAGGTGTATTGGAACGAGAAAAGAAAAATGCTGAAGATGTCCGTGCCGACATCGCTGGACGAGGCGGAATACATAGGTCAGACAGCATACGGACAAGAAAAGCTATATGCCAACGGCGATGAAATGGTGAGCCAGAAATGGAATATGCTTACCGACGGTAAAAGGGCGGTGACAATCATAAACAACGGGACCTACGGTTCCGACTGCCTCTATGGGGAAACAAGGATAACAATGCTTCGTTCACCCGGCTACTCCGCCGGCAAATCGGATTTTTCAGAGAGGGACCCCTTCATCATGCCGCAGGACAGGTTTTCACCCTATATCGACCAGGGCGAGCACGACTACGAATTCTACTTCAATGCCGGGACGTCCGATGAAAGGACCGCGCTTGTCGAGAGGGAAGCGAACATCATAAGCGAAAAGCCCATGCTTCTATCTTTTTTCCCGAACGGCGAAGGACGTGAAACAAAAGGGTTTGTGGAGATAGATGACGAAAATATCGTGGTTCCCGCAATCAAGCTCGCAGGCGAAAGGGACAGGTATGCCATCAGGATATTCAACCCGCTTTCGGTTGATAAGGAATTCGATATCAAATTCCCGATCATAAAGAAAAGCTTCCAATGCAGACTGGGGGCATTTGAATTCAAAACGCTCGCAGTGGAGCTTGAAACCGGGGAAATATATGAAACGGATCTGTTGGAAAGAAGGATATAAGAATCACAATATTCAAAAGGATGGTTTGACACCGTCCTTTTTTAATGCGCTTTTAAAAACTATGCGAACAGCAACAGGCTTATAGCCATGACTATCATACCCGACACGATGCCGTAAATGGACAGATGCGCTTCGCCGTATTCCCTGGAGGCTGGAAGCAGTCCGTCTACGGATATGAACACCATTATTCCGGCAACCGCAGCAAAGACGATTCCAAAAACAACATCGCTCATGAAAGGCATGAGTATAAAAAACCCTACAATTGCGCCCACGGGCTCTGATAAGCCTGAAAGAAACGACCATTTAAAAGCCTTTTTCTTGCTGCCCGTTGCGTAGTAGATAGGGACGGAAACAGCTATCCCCTCAGGAACGTTGTGAATGGCTATGGCGACGGCGATTGCTATTCCGATGGAGGGATCCTTAAGCGCCGCCGCGAATGTGGCAAGACCCTCGGGGAAGTTATGGATGCCAATTGCAAGGGCGGTGAGAACACCCATGCGCATCAATTTCCCGTGTGGGTCATGTTCGTCCAAATGCCCTATTTCATCCATGCTTTTCATGTCATGGGGGTTTTCCACTTCGGGCACGAGTTTGTCAATCATTGCAATAAGGAACATCCCCCCGAAAAAAGCCGCAACAGTTACCCAGTATCCCGGTTTGTCCCCAAGCTCACCAGCTATGGAATCCCTGGCTTTGACAAATATCTCAACCATTGAGACATATATCATGACGCCGGCTGAAAAACCCAATGATATGGAAAGGAATTTGGTGTTCGCCCTTTTTGCAAAAAAAGCGATGGCGCTTCCTATTCCCGTGGAAAGACCTGCTAAAAGAGTGAGTCCGAAAGCAAATAGAATTGCACCTGTGTCAAACTGCATGATATTGCCCCCCGTAAATGATAAAACAAGTATATCAAAAAGGAATATCGTTTCATATACAAAAAAAGTAAAACAATGGGTCGATATACCGGGTTCGCCCGAACGGGTGACGGATTTTCACCCCCGAAAAAATAAAAACAAGCCAACGGGTAATATCCTTTAAAGCCGCATGAGTATAAGTTTATATATAGGGCTTGTGTAGTGATGCCCCAATTGAGGGGATTCAAACACAAGAAATTATTTGCTTAAGGCTCTGAACGGACATTTGCAATCCGAGTGCATACGGAGGACAACAATGGAAAAGCTTACAGCCTCAATAGTGAGGCACAAAAAAAGCATTATAACGGTATTCGTTCTGGCGGTGATTGTGTGCGGTTTTTTGATGACGACGGTTCAGATGAACCTGGACAACACAAAATACCTGCCCGATGACATCAATTCCAAACAGGCGGCAAAACTGCTTGAGGAGGAATTCGCAATAGGCGGAACCGCCTCGCTGATGATCAAAGGTGACGGCGTGGCGGAATTCAAAAGCATAAAGGAACGTCTTCAAAGCATAGACGGGATTGACAATGTGCTTTGGATGGATGACATGACGGACGTATACGTTCCGGAATTTGCAATATCCGATCAGTACAGGGACAGTTTCCAAAAAGACGGATATGCGCTTTTCCGTATTTTCTTTTCCGAAGGAAACGACAGCTTGAACACATATGCGGCGATAGACGAGATAGAAAACCTGAGCGCGGAAGAGATTTATCTGGCGGGGCCTGCGGTATCCTCGCGCTCGTTTTTGCAAAGGACCATGTCTGAGCTTCCGATATATATGATTGTCGCGGTAATCCTGATTTTGATCATATTGCTGCTTAGCACGGAATCATGGATAGAGCCGGTGATGTTTCTTGGCACGATCGGTGTCGCCATAGTGATAAACCTGGGAACCAATGTGTTTTTCACGGACGGGATATCAAACATGACCATGTCGGCGGCCGCCGTGCTGCAGCTTGCAGTATCGATGGATTATGCCATTTTCCTTTTACATAGGTTCCACGATGAAAGGAAAAGGGAATTGGATGTCGGAAAAGCCATGTCGTCGGCGGTGAAAAAATCCTTCCCTGTGATAGCCGGAAGCGCCCTTACCACAGCTGCGGGATTTATGGCGCTTTTATCAATGGATTTCGGCATAGGCCGTGAAATGGGAGCGGTGCTGGCAAAGGGAGTGCTGATATCTTTTGCCACTGTTATATTCCTTCTTCCGGCAGTGGTGACGGCAATGGACGGCCCAATCGAAAAAACAAAACACAGGAGTTTTTTGTTGGGATTCAAGAAATTCTCCGCTTTTGCCGTTAAAACGAGATGGATATCCATTTCAATCGTTGTCGTTCTTGCGGCGCTTTCATTTTTTGCGGGAAACAAAGTCGATTTCTACTATGCGGATAATAAGGCGCTACCCGACAATGATGTCGCTGTAACGGGATATCGCAAAATAAGCGAGGTTTTCAACGGACATGCTCCCGGTGTGATAATTGTCCCCGTTGACGATGCATTGAAACAGATCACCCTGGAACGCGAACTTGAGGAAATAGACGGCGTTGACGATGTCGCGGGGCTATACAGCGAGACGGGCGCCCAGATGAGCGACATCCTTATTCCGGATAATATCAAGGAATACTATATGAGTGAAAACTTTGCGAGGATGGACATATCGATAAAAGTTGACGAAGCCGATTCGCCTGAGGCTTTTTTGATAGTTGAACAGATACGCGGGGTGCTTTCAAAAAATTACGACGAATGGTATGCGGCGGGGGAGATATTCAGTTACTACGATCTTGACGACATAACGGCGGGAGATAATACAAGGTCGGGAATAATCGCAATGATTCTTGTGTTTTTGGTGGTTGCAGTCGTTTTTAGATCCCTGGGCATACCGCTTATGGCCGTTCTTTTAATCGAGGCGGCGGTATATATAAACCTTGCGATAAATTATTTCGCGGGAACCCCGACAAGCTTTCTCACAATGATAGTGATCAGCGCCGTACAACTTGGAGCGACCATCGATTATGCGGTTTTATATATCTCAAAATATGAAGAGATAAGAAAAGAAGGGGTCGCTCCGATGGCTGCGGCAAAAGACGCCCTCTCCGATGTCTTCCCGTCCATATTGACAAGTGCGGGGATACTTATGGCGGCTACGTTCAGCATATATTTCATAAGCACCGTATCGACGGCTGCTGAACTTTGTCTGATGATAGGCCGGGGGGCGTTGATAAGCATGCTTGTAGTCTCGCTGGTCTTGCCGGGGCTTATGGCGGTTACCGATAAGTTTTTAACGCTTTCATCAATTAGGAGACTCCCTAAGAAAAAGGGGAAAAAGGAGTAGGTTATGAAAAATTACGGTAGGAAGATACTGGTTTTGATAATAGTTGCCTTGTTGGCATTTATACCCGGGGCGACGGGGATCGCATCGGATGAGGAAGCGGTGGATGAAACGGTCTACGCATTGTTCTCATCCGGGGGTTCCTTAAAAAACATGGAAACGGTAGTTCGTGTGGAGTCGGCAAAAGCCCGATTCAATTATTACGGTGAATTCGCCGAAATAAAGGAGCTGACGCCCGGAACAGAATTTGACTACGACCGGCAGACCTTGTTGTGGAAGACGGATAAACCGGGAAACGACTTATATTTCAAAGTTGAGAACGATGAGGAACTGCCTATGGAAATCGATATAACCCACTATCTGGGAGGAAATGAGATATCCCCCGAAGAAGCCGCCGGGGAAAAAGGGCGGTACAGGATGGAGGTTTCAATAAAACCAAACCCCCGTGCAAACCCGGAGATAGTCGAAAAATACATGTCGCAAATACAGCTTCAGGTGGATACGGAAAAAGCTCGCAACATCGATTGCCCCGACGCCGCAAAAGTGGTTACGGGTAAATATATCCAACTTGCCTGGACGGTCATGCCCTTGTCGGAAGCGAAATTTCATATTGAATATGACACTGACAAACTAGAAACAGGTGAGATTACAATAACAATGACCGAATACTTTGACTTTGTTCCGGGTGAGTTCAGTGAGCTGGCAAACGGGCTCGACGAGGTCGATGGCGGCATGGTCATGGTTTCCGAGGCTCTGGGGAAGCTGAAAAACGGAATGACTCAGGGGGTCTCCGGTTTGAGCGAGCTTGAAGAGGGGCTGGTAGAAATGGCAGACGGAGCTTCTGAATTTTCAAAGGGCTTAAGAGGCTACGGGACAGGACTCGGGGAATTTGTAAATGCCGTATCCGGAATCAATTCGGGTTTAAGCGGAGCGGCTGAAGGGGTGTCTCGAATCGCTGAAAATGCAAAAGCCCTATATGAAGGATATTCAGGACTTGAAAACGGTTACGGCCAGGTCGGTGAAAGCCTGAACCAGATTACGGAAATGGCACAGGAGATTGCTCAAAACGGCGACGAAAAGGATTTACAGCTTTACAGGGGCCTTCAAGCAGCCGCACAATCGCTTGCGCAATTGAACGGGGATCTTTCAGAATCCAATACCGGATTTGCCGGGTTGTCGACAGGTATAAGCGATGCTTCAGCCGGACTGAACGAAATTTCAGGCGGCATGGGGATATTGGTCAAAGAGGGCGGTTCGGTCGTCCGGGGATATGAACTGCTCGAACTAAACGCCGGTGAACTCATATCTGCATTGAACCCCGCCGCAAAGGGGTTTACAGAGGCAGTCGAAGGGCTGAGCGAGATTGAGAGCGGCTTGTACCGGATTCATGAATCCCATCTTTCATTGACAGATGCTGTATCTAGAATGAACAGTGAAATCAATGCCATGTTTGCTGAAGATACCGGGACAATCTCCTTTACCGACGGGAGAAATCAAATAAGGTCGCTGCAGTTTTTCATCAAAGTCGAAGGCATCGGAATTAAAGAGCAGGCGGACGGGAACCCGGAAGCTGAAGAGAAGAGCTTCTGGAAGAATCTATGGGAAAAGTTCAAAGCACTGTTTTAGGAGACAAACAGGGGAAAACACGAAAATTTCGTCATAAAAAATACTGTGGAAATGTGCAATGGTTTAATATACAATGATAAGGATATAAGCAATAAACACAGGAGTTACACAAATGAAAAAGTTTTTAAAATCAACCGTATTTATCCTGGCTGTAACAGCCCTTGTGGCATGCAGCCCGGGAAGCGCTGAAAACCCGGACAACAGCGCGACGCCGTCGGTAAATCCGACCATTTCTTCAAATCCGACGGCAACACCCGCGACAAGTCCTGAAAGCACACCTGCTTCAACACCTACACCTACGCCGACTCCTACACCAACGCCAACACCTACACCTACGCCTACGCCTACGCCAACGCCAACACCGACCCCCACTGATACAACCGCACCCATACCCACGCAATATCCAGGGAATCCCGAAACCCATGAAATCCCGGTGGTCAAGGGAATATATCTGTCGGAGGGCAACGTTGCAAGCAGGGCGCAGCTCGACAAATGGATTCAATTTGCCAAGGATACGGAAATCAACACTTTTGTTATAAACGTTAAAAACGATTCGGGATATATTGTATATGATTCTCAAAACAGCACCGCCGCGAAATACGGCGCCATAAACCGCAGGTTCAATGTGAAGGAGCTTACCGACGAGCTCAAGGCCAACGGTATATACTCCATTGCAAGAATCGTGTGTTTCAAGGATGACGTTATGGGTGAGAACAACCCCGGATGGGCGCTTAAAAAAACAGACGGAACCAACTACAGGGAGTCATCGGGAGGGGGGACCACCACATGGATCGACGCTTCAAACATGGAGGTGTGGGAATACCTGGTTGATATTTCAAGGGAAGTTCTTGAAAAGGGGTTTGACGAAGTTCAATACGATTATGTGAGGTTCCCCGGCAACGGGAAGAATATCGATTACAGCAATTTAGCCGAAGAAAAGGAATTCTACGTCCATAACTTTGTCAATTACGCAGCCACCGAGCTTTCCGATTATATACTTTCCGCCGACATATTCGGAATAACATGCATAGAAAGCTATGACGCGGGAGGCATAGGACAGAGCATGGCGGTGTTCAACAACAACGTGGATGCCGTATCGCCGATGATTTATCCCTCCCACTACGCCAATTCAAGCAATTCCACAATGGGCAACGGAATCGGATCGAAGATAAACGGGAACCTATATGAAAGACCCGACCTGGACCCCTACGGCGTAGTTTACGACACATTGATGGCGGCAACCAAAAAAATGGAAGCCATGGGGACATACAAGGCGACAATGCGGCCTTTCCTGCAGGGATTCACTGCGTCATACCTGCCCTCCGGCTACTGGCTGGAATACGGTGCTGAAGAGTTCAGGCAGCAGATACAGGCCGTATATGACGCAGGTTACGATTCTTGGATTTTCTGGGATGCGAGCCCTTCATACACAACAGATTTGTTTTATGCGGAATAAGAAGGGGGTTCGGATGATATCAGGGAAAAAGGCGGTCATATTCGACATGGACGGGGTCCTGGTGGATTCCGAAGATGCGATGAAAACGACATCTATCGAGTCTTTGGAACGATTCGGGATACATCCGGAGAAAAGTGATTTTCTGGAATTCACGGGAATGGGCGAAGACGCATTTATAGGAGGTGTAGCCCGTAAATTCGGCATCGAATACAATACGGAGATGAAGGATTACGCCTACGAACGTTATGTTGAAGAGGCTGAAGACCTGGTATATGTCTTTCCCGAAGCCAGGGAAGTCATCAGGAAAACCGGCGAAAACGGAATGAAAATAGCCGTGGCTTCCGCTGCGGACATGATTAAGGTTAAGGCGAATTTGAAGTGCATCGGAATCGATGCGGATTTGTTCGACGCCCTTGTTACCGGAAACGATGTGAAAAAAAACAAGCCGGATCCGGAAATATTCTTAAAAGCCGCTGAAAAAATGGGAATGGATCCGGAGGAGTGCATAGTGATAGAGGATGCGGTCAGCGGGCTTCGGGCGGCCAAAACCGCCGGAATGACATCGATAGGCATAACAAGCGCTTTTTCCTCCGAAGAGATGAAGGAAGGGGAGCCGGATCATATAGTCGACTCCCTGGAAGAAGCATACGGTGTGATATTCGGGGATTCGCAAAACAAGTGAATTCATTAGGGTAAAACAGTGGTAAAACGTGAAAAAACCCCCTTTGTCAGGGGGTTTTTCTTGCGATGCTTCTTTACAGGCTACCGGGCGCTTATATTTATTGTGCGTTTCGTGGGTGAGCGGTCGGTGAAATAAACTGTGAAAGCCTTGTCCACGGGAGGAAGGGAACCTCTGAGCTGCGAATGGTAGTAGGTGTTTCCGAAAGCCCCGTCGACTTCAATTGTGTCCTGGCCGTCAACATATTTGTAGCTTCCATATTTTACAAGTATATGCTGGTTTTCACCCGCCTGGAACTGGGCCTGGGCCGAATCGAAATATCCTCCGGCCTTGAATATCATTTCGAGTTTGCATGGAAGGTTTTCAACGCCCCTTGAATCAAGCTCGAGCCTGATGCCGTCGTCGGAAGGGAAAACATCGATATCCACTTCGAAGAACTGCATGTTTACACGTTCCCTGTGTTCGATGTTGGTGTGGCCGTCTTTTACGGGACGGTCGGGTTTACCCAGAGGCCTCACATAGCCCCAGTCGCTTCTGTAATGCAGGCGGTAACCGCCGTCGATTTTTTCAATGTTGCCCGGGATGAACCGCCCTTCTGTTCCGAAAAAGGAAGCGGCATACCTGAAGGTGACCTGGTTTCTTCCGTTCTGGAACCTGAGGAACATGGGGTTGTCGCCAATCACGGTGGTGATTACATCGCCTTTTCTTATGCGGGCGATATTCGAATCTTCATAAAACACTTCATAATCTGTCCAGTCGTATTTGACTTTTTCCGGTTCTTCCTCCCGCAGGAAGTCCTGCAGCATGTAACGGGCGATGCATTTTGGTATGTGTGCCCAGCTTAGGGGACTTGGATCCTTGAGATAGGGGTTGACCATGTTGAAAAGATAGTCCGCCATATATGCGAAATGCCCGTTATCCAGGTAATGCGCGGCCATGAGATAGTTTTCGTAATATCTCATGGGATACATCTGCTTACCGATGTCCTGCCTGTGTGAATTCATGGTGAAAAGGCTGTCGTCGGGATCCAGATAGGTGAACATCATGTAAAGGTTTCGGCCCGCGTGCTCCACAAGCTCCCATTTTCCAAGCTCCTCAGCCATTATTATCATACCGTCGTTGTTGACCTTGTTATATATGCCTGCAGATCTTTCCGTCCATTCCCCGTATTCGTTGCAATCTATTCCCTCCTTAAGATAGAGGTCGATGTCTTCAAGAAGATCCGGCCTGTCAAGCTCGTTGCTGCAAAGGGCGAGGGCGGAGGCTATGACCCATCTGTGGTTCGGGGTGTGGAAGCCGCCGGTCTTCATGGCCTGGGCCGATTTTTCAATATAGTGTAATACTTTAGCCTGGAAATCGTCTTCTTCAGGTGTGTGCTGATTGTATTTTTTTATGACACGATACCCGGGAATGACGCGTTGCATGGAAAAACCGATTGTGGCCGCACAGTGGAAATTTGTTTCCACAAGGTCGATAGTCCCGTCTTTATGCTGCTTGGAAAGCCCGTAGTCGATTGCGATATGGGCCGCTTTTAACAATTGTTCGTCCCTGTGGTGTTCGGAGAGTTCATTGTAATAGAAAACCATCAGGTTTACTGCGGTTCCAATCACATTGGCTGGTTCGGAAAAACCCTTCCCCATGTCGGGGAACCCCCCGTATTCCGGGTCCATGACATCGGTGCACTGCCTTTTAAGCGTGCCGGGCACGGTCCTGTCCGCCAGTTCAAGTAGTTTTTTGTAATGACTTTTCATAATTTCTTTTACTCCATTCTTATTCCAAGTTTAAATTTGCCTTTAAGCATTTTGTTTTTGTTCTCAAGGGTTATCCTGTAAATTGTCCCGCCCCAGTTGGCTATCATGCTTGTATCTTCAGAATCAAGCTTTTCATATGAGGCGGACAGGGAAGCGTCGTATTCGACGATTACTGTTTTGCCGTCTTTCTCGAGTCTTATGGAACCGTCGGATATGTCGGGCCGGGGAAGGGTCACAAGATGAAGCGAGAAACTGCCGGGTTCACCTATTTCAAATGAATCGGCGATTTCAATACGTTCTTCATCCTTGTTAACGGTGAAGGTCCTCTCCCAGTTTTTGACGGCGGCTTCCTCCGGATATGCGTCTCTTATATCCATTGAAAGGCGGCAGGTGTCGCCGGAATCCTCAAAACGGCTGCCCTTGGCTTTGTACTCCCGGCCGTTCATCTGCCTTTGCCCGTTTATATCCGGCACATTGTGCCAGTCCGAGCGGTTGTTCCATATGGTATACCTTTGCGGGCTGAAGGTTTTAGCCTCATAGACAAGCGAGCCGGCGTCGATGATGAAAGGTTCCCCCCCGGCGTAGATTATGAAGTTCCCCACATCGTTGTGGTTGTGGTTTTCAAAGTTGTTGCCGCCCTTTGCCGCTATGAAAAGCTGTTTGTCTTCATGGGATGTCCTGGCGCAGGCGACCTCTATGTCGTCGAAATATAAGGATTCAAGCGATGTGTATTCTCCCCTATGCGCGGCAAGTTCGTTAATGACACTTGCCCTGCCGAGGTGTTTTAACATTCCTATCCAGGAGTTGCCGTCAAGGCTGTTTCGGGTGTCTTTGCCATATAGATATGAGGCGAAGTCCATTGCCTTCGAATCCCCGACGGCCTTTCCGAAACGGTATATCAGGGGATAATCGACTTTGGGGGCGGGGCCCGCGTCTGCGAAATTGACGAAATATGGGCCCGCTATGTGTGTCTTGTAAATATTGCCGCACATGTTGCGCAACTTCTCTTCGCTGTAAAAATCCATTTGCCCGCCTGTGAAGTCGTGGAGGATTTCAAGACTTTCGAAAAATGAAGCTCCGGCGCGCCCCCAATATCCGGGGCCTTCGTCGCAGCCGCCGTCCTGCGGGTAGCTCTCATAGTATTTATCCAGGCTTTCGGCTATTTTCAGAGCCATCTGCTTTTGCTGCAGCCGTTCCTCGTAGGGCCGGCCGCCAAACTCGGAGGCGCGGCGCAGGGGGGTGGCGTCACCGAAAAAAGCACGGGTGGGTGTGGAGATATCGACCCGCGGCGACTCCGTATCCGGCGATGCAGCCGAATTCGCTTCGCAGTCAATTTCAAAGTCGATAAAGAACGGATTGGAGCTCTGGGCTATTCAGCAGTAATCCTGAAGCAGGGACACACCCCGCAAGTACGGAACTCGGGCACAGGCGAAACAGCCGAGCATAGAGGCACGGC
>CAZWVS010000002.1:21096-43065 GCA_964636935.1 uncultured Clostridiaceae bacterium | reverse complement strand
AAGGCATGTCTAGAAAAGTGATTTTAAGCGGAGCGAGGCCTACGGGGTCCTTGCACATCGGGAATTATATCGGAGCTGTTTCCAACTGGGTTCGGCTTCAGGAAGATTATGATTGCTACTTTTTCATTGCCGACTGGCATGCCCTCACCACGGACTACGAAGACACATCCTCATATAAACAGAATATAGAAGAGGTTGTCATGGATCTTTATGCATCGGGCCTGGATCCCGACAAATGCAGCATTTTCCTCCAGTCTTCGATCAGGGAACATGCGGAGCTGCATCTTCTTTTTTCGATGATTACGCCCCTGTCATGGCTGGAAAGATGCCCCACTTATAAAGACCAGCTAAACCAGATGGATGAAAAGAACATAAGGACATACGGGTTTTTGGGATATCCGTGTCTGCAGGCTGCGGACATTTTGATGTACAGGGCGGATTTCGTGCCCGTGGGCGAAGATCAACTCCCGCATGTTGAGATGACCAGGGAGATAGCGCGAAGGTTCAATCATCTATATGGGAAGGTGTTCCCGGAACCCGAACCCCTGCTGACCGAGGCTAAGGTCCTGCCCGGGTTGGACGGAAGGAAAATGAGCAAGAGCTACAACAACACGATTGCGCTCAAGGACAGGGGGGACGTTCTTAAAAAGAAAATCATGAGCATGATTACGGACCCCGCGAGAATCAGAAAAGACGATCCCGGACATCCGGAGGTCTGTGCCGTGTTTTCTTATCATAAACTATTCAACAAAGAAGAGAAGGAACAGATTGAGAGCGACTGCAAGGCCGGAAGCATCGGCTGTGTCGCATGCAAGAAAAATCTCTACAAAAAACTTTCAAAGGTTCTCGAGCCGATACATGAAAGAAGGGACCAAATTGAAAATAACCCTGAATTACTGAAATCCATAATAAAAAGAGGCAATGAAAGAGCTTGCGCTGTAGCGGTTGAAACCATGGAAAAGGTCAGAAAGGCAATGAAAATAGATTGGAAGTAGCCGTTTTGGGAAAAACCGAAAAAAAATCCCGGGATTTAAAACTGGAAAATTTCGAAGGCCCCTTCGACCTTCTGTTTCACCTAATTGAAAAAAACGAGATGGACATATATGACATAAGGATATCCGAGATAACGGACCAGTACCTGGATTACCTTATGGAAATGGAGCGGATGGACATGGAAATCGCCAGCGAATTCCTGGTGACGGCGGCAACGCTGCTTCATATCAAATCACGGCTGCTGCTGCCCACGGTGGAGGACGACGAAGAGCCTGTGGACCCCAGGACGGAACTTGTCCTGCAGCTGCTGGAATACCAAAAATGCAAGGCCTCGGCCGCATATCTCAAGCAAAGGCACCCCAAAGGGGACCTTTATCTTTACAGGGAGGAGTCCGGAGAGGATTTCGGAAAGACTGAAATAACATACGAACTTGACAAGGGCACCTTGCGGAACATGTATGTAGCCCTAAATGAAAGGAACAACAGCAAACGCAACAAACAGGCGAAATATGTCGACAATATGCTAAAACATGAGAAATTCACAGTTTCAAAAAAAATAAAGGAAATCGTGGGGTTATTGATAAAAAAAAGCAGAATCAGTTTTTTTGGCGACATAAAAAAGAAAGAGATCCCGAAACTTGAAATAATAGTGGGGTTCCTTTCAATGCTGGAACTGGCCATGGAGAAGAAGGCTTTTCTTGAGCAAAAAGGGATTTTCAAAGACATAATCATGAAGAAAACAAAAAACCTGGAAAAAAAGGAGTTTGAAGACTATGTCGACCAGTATAAATGACGAGGGGGCGGAACATGAATGACAGGGATTTGAAAAACGCCATCGAGGCCATATTGTTTGCATCGGGAAAGGAAGTATCCCTTCGGCGCATAAGCGACGCAGTCTCCTGTGACACTTCCAAAACTGCGGCGCTCATCGAGGAAATGGCGCAGGAGTATTCACAAAACAACCGTGGAATATTCATAAAAAAAATAAAAGACAGCTACCAGATGTGTACAAACCCGATATATTATGAAACGGTGAGAAAACTCTTTGAGCGAAATGAAAACAAGACGCTTTCACAGGCGGCATATGAGACTTTGGCGGTAATCGCATACAGCGGGGAAGCCACAAGGGCCAGGGTTGAGGCCATAAGAGGTGTGGGCTGCGGTTCGACCTTGTCCACTTTGAGGGACAAGGGGTTGATAGAAGAGGCCGGAAGGCTTGACGCCCCGGGCCGACCCGTGGTTTACAGGCCGTCTGTAGAGTTCTTCAGGGCTTTCGATTTAAAATCGCTGGACGACCTGATACCGGTCGAGTTCGATCCGGAAGACCTGGAACCTGAGGAGAGGGACATAGTGGAACAGATGAGCGAGGCGGGTGTGAACCTTCCGGAAGGGTTGATTTAGGCCTTGATGATGAAAGAGCAGAGATTGCAAAAATATATTGCATTGTGCGGAGTGACCTCAAGGCGAAAGGCTGAAACACTGATTGAACAAGGCAGGGTCAAAGTCAACGGAAAAACAATATCGCACCAGGGGCACAAGGTGTCGAAAGGCGATTCCGTCACGGTAGACGGCAGGCTTATAACGCCGGAAGAGAACAAAATCTACATATTGTTGAATAAACCCGAAGGCGTCATTTCCAGTGTCAGCGACGAAGCGGGACGGAAAACCGTGCTCGATTTCATTGGGGATGTTGAGGAAAGGCTTTATCCCGTGGGAAGGCTGGATTATGATTCCTCAGGGCTTATAATCATCACAAACGACGGTGATTTCACGAAATATATGACCCATCCATCCCACGAAGTCGATAAGACATATGTAGCTGTTGCGGACAGGGCCATAAGCGACGATGAGATCGACTTGCTTCGAAAAGGTGTGAGCATAGGCGATTATGTAACAAATCCGGCCCGGGTGTCCAGACAGTCGACCGAAAGGAAAGATGTTCTCAGGATATCCATACACGAAGGACGCAACAGGCAGGTGAGAAGGATGCTTGAATCCGTTGGAGCCAAGGTGAAGAAACTGGAAAGAATAGGGATCGGATCCATTTTCGATTCAAAACTGAAATCCGGAAAATGGCGTCATATAACTAAAAAGGAACTTAGGAACCTGGGATATGATATTGATTAACGCGCTTGAATTGTCCCATGCATACGCCTCAAGAGCTGTCAGGCCCGGAGACACCGTTGTCGATGCTACAGCGGGAAAGGGAAGAGACACTGTTTTTTTATCGGAACTGACCGGTGAAAACGGCCAGGTATACGCTTTCGACATTCAAAAAGAGGCTGTGGATGCCACCGAAAAATTGCTGAACGAAAAAGGAATACGCAATGTCATAATAATCAACGACAGCCATGAAGCGATTGATGACCATGTCAAACCCGGAATATCCTGTGTAATGTTCAATCTCGGATTCCTGCCGGGATTCGACCATATAATTCAAACCAAAGGCGACAGCACGGTTGCCGCCATCGAAAAATCCATGAAACTCCTTGCTCCCGGGGGGATTGTCACAATTGCCGTTTATCACGGAAAGGACACCGGATACGATGAACGCGACAGGGTTCTGGAATTCTGTAAAGACATCGATCAGGAAAGGTTCACGGTAATGCAGGCGTCGTTTCCCAACCAGAAAAACGACCCGCCCATATTCATATGCATAGAAAAGCATTGAAAAAGCAACACTATTGATTATATAATGTATGTCAATACATAGTAATTGTAAATATATTAGGAGGATATTCATATGAAAGAAGGATTAAAGGGAAGCCGGACTGAAAAGAATTTATGGGAAGCTTTCTCAGGCGAATCACAGGCAAGAAACAAGTACACATATTTTGCAAGTCAGGCAAAAAAAGACGGATATGTGCAAATTCAGAAATATTTCGAAGAAACAGCCGGAAACGAAAAGGAGCATGCAAAAGTCTGGTTCAAGCTGCTGGACGGGATCGGAACCACCGTTGAGAACCTTGTTGCCGCGGCGGAAGGCGAACATTACGAATGGACTGAGATGTATAAAGGTTTTGCCGAAATCGCAAGAGAAGAAGGTTTTGAAGATATAGCCGAACTCTTTGAAGGCGCCGCAAATGTTGAAAAACATCATGAAGCAAGGTATTTGAACCTGAAAAAGAATATAGAAACCGGAAAAGTTTTCAAAAGGGAGGAACCCAAGGCATGGATATGCCAGAACTGCGGACACATCCACAGGGGGGAAGAGGCTCCGGACGAATGTCCCGTGTGCGCCCACCCGAAAGCGCATTTCAAATTGCTCGTCAAAGATTATTAAATCAAAAACACAATGACACCGAATTAAACCGGATCCCCGAATCCGGTTTTTTCATACGAAAAAATCTGCTCCGGGAAAAACAGTCAACCAAATGCCTCGGGCAAACAGTCAACCAAATGCCTCGGGCAAACAGTCAACCAAATGCCTCGGGCAAACAGTTAACCAAATGCCTGGGGCAACCGGTATTTTTTATGGAAAATTGCTTGACAGTGGCAAAAAGTGGGTGTAGAATGTAAGCAAGTGGTAGAAAGTGGAGCCAAGTGGGGGAAAATGGAATTGGTATTTTACCGGATTGAGTGGGAAGAAGTTAATGGTGAGAAAGTTCCAAGGCAGATATCTTCATAAAGTCGATGACAAGGGAAGACTCATAATCCCTCAAAAATTCCGGAGCAAACTCGGCATGGAGTTTCACATCGCAAAAGACATATTCGAAAATTGCCTCACAATCTACACGCTTGAAGAATTTGAAAAAGCCGACAGGGAGCTTGACGGTCAACCGAGGTTCGACAGGCAGACACAGAAACTCAAAAGGGATTTCTATTCGCTAAGCGACGAATGCACGATGGAAAAGCAGGGCAGGGTGATGATACCTTCGTTCCTCATGGAAGAATTGAATATCGCAAAAGAGGTGTATCTGCTGGGAGCAGGCGACAGGATAGAGATATGGGACAAGGATGAATTCGAAGGCAAAAGCCCGGGAAGCCGATCCGGAGATGAGTGACAAATACGAACACGAGACCGTTTTACCCGACGTTACAATGGAACACCTGAACATCAGGGAAGACGGAACATATATAGATTGTACAGCAGGCGGAGGCGGACATAGCGCAAGGATACTTGAAAGACTTAATAAAGATGGAATGCTGGTCGCAATGGACAGGGACGCCGAAGCCGTAGAGGCGACAAAAAAGAGACTGAGTGATATGAAGGTTTCCGGCAAATACACGGTAATCAAGGAAAACTTCGTGAACATTGACAAAATAATAGATGAATATGCTCCGGGGGGAGCAGACGGAATCCTGATGGACCTGGGGGTTTCCTCATGGCAGCTCGATGATGCTGCAAGAGGTTTTTCGTACCATTCGGAAGCGAAGCTTGATATGAGAATGGATAAAAACGAAGAACTGACGGCATTCGATGTGGTCAACGGTTACAGCAGGGAACACCTGATAACGATCATTAGGAAGTACGGTGAAGAAAGATATGCAGGCCGGATTGCCAATGCAATAACCAGAAAACGGTCCGAAAAACCTATTGAAACGACAACGGAGCTTGCTGAAATAATCAAATACGCCTATCCCCCCAAAGACAGATTCAAGGGAGGCCATCCCGCAAGAAGGACTTTTCAAGCCATAAGGATCGAGGTGAACAAAGAACTCGAGAATTTGGAAGAAGCTCTTCAAAAAGCGGCGGAAAGGCTGGCTCCGGGAGGAAGACTGGCGGTCATATCCTTTCATTCCCTTGAAGACAGAATTGTAAAGGTCACATTCTCCAAGCTGGAAAACCCATGCATATGTCCCCCCTATTTCCCTGTATGTGTTTGTAAAAGGGTGGGCGGGCACAAAGTCATTTCTAAAAAGCCCATAACACCCGCCAGCGAAGAGATTGACGATAACAGACGGTCAAGAAGCTCTAAACTGAGAATTATTGAACGCAACACGACATAACACGAAAGACAAAAACAACAAAACACAAAAGACAAAAACACACAAACAACACACAAAAGACAAAAACACACAAAACACAACACACAAAAGACAAAAGAAAAAAATTACAAAAGAGAAAGAAAAAAGAAGAAGGAAGTGAACAAGAAAATTCCGGCCGGTGGAATACCGGCCGGAAAAATTTCTTGGAAGGCATCAGAATGAAGACTCAAAGAATTATTGTGGACACGGAAACCTTTGAAATGAGGGAACCCCGTGAAACGGTACAGACGGAAAAAAAAGTTGATCTTAAGCTCATCAGGGGAAAAGGTCACAAAAACAAGACGGGAACAGTAGTTTGCGTCATTTTTGTCTTTGCCGTTTTTTTTACGATAATAGCGAGATACAGCCAGATGACCAAATTGAATTATGAAATTGCAGATTTAAAAGACCGGCTTAACGGGAAAAATGCCGTGAATTCAGCCTTGGCGGTGGAGCTTGATAAAAAGACAAACCTGATGGAAGTGCGATATGATGCAGAGCGTGAACTGGGGATGGGTGAGCCGGACAAAAACCAGGTTGTATATATCGAAGTTCCCAGAGCGAATAACGTGGTGGTATCCAAAACAGCAAAAGAGAAGGAAGAAAAACCTGTGGGTATTCTCGATTCCATAAAAGGTTTCATAACAGGAAGCCTGTAACAGATGCAATTAATGATAAAAACCGTATCCAATGCGGTTTTTTATTTTGCGTATCAATATTGCGTGATAGAAGCGAGCTTTCCAAAGCTGAATGTTCACATAAGTGAACTTATATATTATAATGGTTTCGGGGTATTATGAATGAAAACAAAAGACAAAGCCGCCGATAGGGATGCAATCGCCGGAAAAACAAAAAAAGAAAAACCCAATGAGCAAACAAGGATAAAAAGAAGATTGTTTTCCCTTATAATTGTATGCACCCTGATTTTTGCGGCACTTCTCGGCCGCGTTGCATATATTCAATTCGTAATGGGTGAAGAACTCCAGAAACAGGCATACAGGCAGCAGAACACCGGAAGACTCATAAGTCCGCTAAGAGGCAATATCTATGACAGAACCGGTAAGGAGCTTGCCGTTTCCGTAGCTGTCGACAATATAACCGTCAGTCCGAAAAACATCAGGAACAACAAGTCCGTCGAACCCGGAGAGATAGCCGATCAGTTGTCTGAGATTCTTGGTTTTGACAAAGAGGCTATTCTTGCAAAACTGGTAAGGGACAGCGAATTTGAAATAATAGCCAGAAAGGCCGACAGGGAGAAGGGCGACGCTGTAAGGAAGTGGGTGGCAGAAGACAACATAGAAGGGGTTTATGTGACGGGGGACACAAAGAGATACTACCCCAATGACAACCTGGCCGCCCATGTGGTAGGTTTTACCGGAGCCGACAACCAAGGGCTTTATGGCCTGGAAGCCGTCATGGAAGGGTATTTAAAGGGAAGCCCGGGCAAAATCATAACTGAAGTCGACAAGGACGGGACGGAACTGCCATTTTCAACAAATACGGAAATAGCCGCGGACAACGGAAGCAATCTTGTATTGACCATAGACAGCAGCATACAGCTTATTGCAGAACAAGCCCTGCAAAAAGGGCTGGAAGAAAATAATGTCGCCAGAGGGGGTTGTGTGATAATCTCGGATTCCCAGACCGGTGAGATACTGGCAATGGTTTCAAAGCCCGATTTCAATCTCAACGAACCCCGGGCCAACCCGCCCGGATACGAGTCTGCGGACTGGTCCGGATATACGGATGCCGACACAATGCTGCTTGCCAGGACCGTATGGAGGAACAGGGCGATTTCGGACACGTATGAGCCGGGATCCACATTCAAGGCCATAACCACGGCAATCGTCCTTGAAAACAATACGGTGGGACTTGATGAAATGGTGGATGACTATCCTGTGGAGGTTCAGGGGCACGAAATTCACTGCTGGAGTAAAAAATACCCACACGGGGTTGAGACTTTTTTGCAGGCTGTATACAATTCATGCAACCCGGTTTTTGTAAAAGTGACACAGGAACTTGGAATAACCAGATTTTACGAATATGTGGAATTGTTCGGTTTCAGGGAAAAGACAGGCATATCTCTCGCCGGCGAAGAAAACAGTGTGTTTCACGAATATCCAACCGACATAGACCTTGCAGTAGCTTCTTTTGGACAAAGGTTCACCATAACCCCGATACAGCTGGTGATGGCCTATAATGCAATTGCCAACGGTGGATATCTTATGGATCCCATGATGGTTAGGGAAATAACCGATGATGACGGAAACACTGAGAAGACATTTCAACCCACAGTTGTAAGACAGGTTATTTCAAACAAAACCTCGGAATTGATGCGGGAAGTCCTGGAAGGCGTTGTTGCGGACGGAACGGGGAAGAACGCCTTCGTGCCGGGTTACAGGGTGGCGGGTAAAACCGGAACCTCGGAAACCACCGAAGAGGACAGGTATATTGCTTCATTTTGCGCTTTCGCACCTGCGGACAAGCCGTTGATCACGGTGCTTGTCATGTTGGATGACCCCAGGGGCGATTCGGTTTACGGTGGGACTATCGCGGCTCCCATAGCAGGGGATATAATCGAAAAGACACTGGAGTATATGCAGATAAACCGGGTGGGTGACGAAGAGTATATGGAGAAACAGACCATGGTGCCCGATGTTACGGGACACTCAATGGAAGAGGCCATAACAAACATCAAATCCACGGGGCTGGAATATATAATAGAAGGTGACGAGACAGGCGAAGAGCTTGCCGTCGTATATCAAAACCCCAAGGCCGGTGAAGTTGTAAATGAAAAAAGCGTTGTCATATTATATAAGTCCCTGCCGGAGGAAAAAACCACTGTAAAAATGCCGAACCTAATAAGTAAAAGCATCGGCGAAGCCAAGAGCGCGCTTAACAATCTGGGCATAAATATAATAATAGACGGCGCGGGTGTGTGCATCGGTCAGGAATATCAAGCCGGCACCCTGCTTGAAAAGGGAAGTGTGGTGGAAGTGAAATTCAGATATCTGGATAGTGTTCATTAGGGAGGTTGCAGATTGAAACTAAAAGACGTCATCAAAGGTGTTCAGGTGGAGGGTGTTGAAGGAAGCGTGGATATCGATATAACCGGGGTCGCATATGATTCCAGGCAGGTGGAACCCGGATTTTTATTTGTCTGCATCGACGGAGTGGAAGACGACGGACATAAATATCTCAATGCGGCTCAAAACGCCGGCGCCTCGGCTGCAATTGTAACAAAAGAACAGGATAATTTTAAAGGAACGGTTGTAATGACAACCGATTCCAGAAAGGCTTTAGCCAAATGCGCGGTTAATTTTTATGATAATCCCTCGGAAAAACTGCATCTTATAGGCATAACCGGCACAAAAGGAAAGACAACCACTGCATTCATGATCAAGTCAATACTGGATAAAAGCGGCACTGAATGCGGCATAATGGGAAACCTGGGGGTTGCTTTCAAAGGCCGTCACATAGCGACTTCGCAGAACACACAGCAATCATCCGATTTGCAGAAATATTTCAGGATGATGGTTGACAGCGGCACGGGAAAATGTGTGATGGAAGTAACCTCGATGGGCCTCAAGCAGTACAGGACCTCATATGTCAAATTCGACATAGGGATGTTCACCAACATTTCAAGAGCTCACATAGGCCGGCGGGAACATGCCGATTTTCAGGAATACCTTGATTCGAAAGCAATGCTCTTTTCAATGTGTGAAAAGGCTGTAATAAACATGGACGACGAAAATTCCGACTATATTGCAGACAAGACCCAATGTCCCGTTGCTACAATTTCCCTGGAAAAGGAAGCCGATGTCACAGCGGTGGATATGCGGATTAATTCAAAGGGTTCCACATTCTTATACGACGGCATGGGAAAGCGCATCCCGATAAAGCTTGCAATGCCGGGGAAATTCAATGTGTATAATGCCCTCTTTGCCGCAACAGCCGCCCTTATGTCCGGCGCAGATGAAGAAATGATAAAAGACGGCCTGTCGGATGTGGTTGTTCCCGGAAGATGTGAGAGGATACCAACAGGAAGGGAATTCGGCATCATGATCGACTATGCGCATTCACCGGACAGCCTTGCAAAACTGCTCGAGGCGATGAACGAATTCGCACAGGGGCGCGTAATCAGCGTTTTTGGCTGCGGAGGAGACAGGGATGCCACAATGAGGCCCATGATGGGTGAGATATCCGGTGAGCTGGCTGATTTCACAATCATAACCACCGACAATCCGAGATTTGAAAAACCCATGGACATAATGCTTCAAATTGAAGAAGGCATGAAAAAGACAGATGGCGAATATATCATGATAGAAGACCGGACAAAAGCCATCGAGTACGCAATAAAAAACGCAAAAGCAAACGATTTGATCATTCTGGCAGGCAAAGGCCATGAGACCTATTTGGATAAAATGGGCGTTAAAACCCACTATGACGAACGGGAAATAGTGTCCCGGATACTGGAAGGGGTCGGGTAGGGAATAATGGTGATGAAATTTGAGCACATAGCGAGAATCCTTGGACGCAAACCTACCGATAGGGAAAAACGGATTGTAATTACAGGCTTTTCAACAGACACCCGTAAATTGAAACCCGGTGATTTGTTCATTGCTGTGAAAGGGGAGAATTTCGACGGCGGGGATTTTGTTGAACAGGCCATGGTTAAGGGGGCTGCCGGCGCCGTCACCGCAAAAAGCTTAAATATGGAAGGGGTTTTGGTAGTTGAAGATCCGATAAAAGCCCTCGGATCCCTGGCCTCAGCACTCAGGGACAGTCTCGACATACCTGTAATTGCCGTCACCGGGAGTTCCGGAAAAACTACGGCAAAGGACATGATTGTATGTGTATTGTCGGAAAAACTAAATGTCCATTCAACACGGGGCAACTTGAACAATCACATCGGAATGCCCGTTACACTTCTGAAAACGGAAAAAAGCCACGAAGTTTGCGTTTTGGAAATGGGGATGAACGCACGGGGTGAAATCGACTATTTATCACAAATAGCAAAACCGGATTTTGGTGTGATAACCAATATCGGAACTGCACACATAGGGAATCTCGGTTCGAAGGAGGAGATATTCAAGGCGAAAACAGAACTTATAGGAAGCATAAAAAAAGGCGGGTGTCTGTTTATAAACGGAGACGATGAATATCTATCAGGGCTTTCACATATCGGTGGAGTGGAAATATTTAAGTTCGGGACCTGTGAAAGCAACAACATCAAAGCTGAAAATTTTACAAAGACCCACAATGGTTTTTATGAATTCACCGTTGCCGGAACCGTTATCGATTTGAATGTGCCCGGGAAACACAATGTATTCAACGCCCTTGCCGCCATAGCTGTCGCCAAACGTTTGGGGATTGAAAACAAAGATATCAAAGCGGGGCTTTTAAAATATTCGGGAAGTGAAATGAGGCTTAACGTCTCACTATTATCGGGAGTCAGGATAATTGACGATTCCTACAATGCAAATCCCAAATCCATGGAGGCGGCACTTGATGTGCTGGGGGATTTCGAGGGGCGGAGGATAGCTGTTTTGGGGGATATGCTTGAGCTGGGTTCTTTTTCAGAAGAAAGCCATATAGATATAGGGAGGCAGGCCGCTGAAAAAGCTGATTTGCTTTTGTTTTGCGGCAAGGAGGCCCAAAACTATAAAAAAGGCGCAATAGCTTCAGGGAAATCCGAAAAGGACATACACACATTTGACTCATCCGATGAAGCAGGGGAATTCATCGCCGATATGGTAAAAAAAGGCGACACGGTGCTTTTAAAAGGCTCGAGAGGAATGAATATGGAAAATGTGTTAGAATATTTTAAAAGAGAGGGGGACGGCTGATGATACTTCCATTTATAATTTCCCTTGCGACCGCTGTTTTACTCGGCTTCATTCTAATTCCTTTGTTGAAAATAATGAATTTCAGGCAGACCGTGCGCGAAGACGGTCCGAAAAGCCATTATTATAAGACGGGTATACCGACGATGGGGGGCTTCATATTCATTATCCCCATCATAATCGTGTCCTTTTTATTTACCGACGACCCGGGAGCAACCAGCGCGATTCTGACCGCGATGATCCTTTTTTCACTTATAGGTTTCTCGGACGACCTGCTGAAAATAATAAGGAAAAGGAATGAAGGCCTGAGCATATGGCAGAAAACAGTGTTTCTATTGGTGGTTTCCACGGCTTACGCGCTTTATCATGTCCTATATACGGGAGCGGGAGGCGAGATGTTCATCCCCTTTACCGCGATGGGGAAAAGCATAATGATACCGGAGTTCATATATGTAATACTTCTTGTGATTTTCCTGTATTCGATAACCAACGCTGTCAATCTTACAGACGGGGTGGACGGCCTGGCGGGAGGGATCACATCGATAGTGCTGATTTTTTTCATAATAGTCGCAATAGTGTCGGGAAAACCCTTTGACAGCGAAAAAATAACGGCCTTGGCTGCTCTTGCAGCGGTATTGGGATTTTTAATGTTCAATGCCCATCCCGCAAAAGTTTTCATGGGTGATACGGGTTCAATGGCACTCGGAGGCCTCATAGGGGTTTTATCGATCCAGATGAAAATACCCTGGGTCATCATTCCCGCAGGCATTATATATGTGATTGAAGCCCTTTCGGCTGCAATACAGGTGGGACATTACAAAAGGACAAGGAAAAGGATATTTAAAATGGCTCCGATACACCATCATTACGAAATGAGCGGTTGGAGCGAGAAAAAAATTGTTACGGTTTTCTGTGCGGTCACGCTTGCGGGCTGCATAGCGGCATATGCCGTAATCGGATTGTTTTAGGGGGGCGATTTTGACAAAAGAAAAAGGTGTGAAACCATTCGACTTTTTGATTTTTATTTTTACATTGATATTGATAGCCTTCGGCATCGTCATGGTTTTCAGCGCGAGCACCCCTTTGGCTAAAAGCCAGTTCAATGACATCTATCATTACTTGAGACAACAGCTTTATGCTTTCGCCATAGGCATGGCGGCCATGATAGCCGCATCCTTTGTTAATTACAAAGTATATAAAAAAATTGCATATTACATATTCGGGGCATCATTGCTGCTGATCATACTGGTGCTTGTCCCCGGTATTGGAACCGTATACCAGAACGCCAGAAGGTGGATAACCATCGGGCCCTACGACCTTCAACCGTCGGAGATATACAAATTCGCGATAATAGTGCTTTTTGCAAAAATGCTTTCGGAAAACAAACCCGACGCAAGAAAGTTCTGGAAAGGGCTTCTTCCATATGTTCTGATAATAGGCGTTTCCGCATATCTTCTTTTGAAAGAACCTCATCTCAGCGGTACGATAATCGTTGTGACCATATGTATGATTCTTCTTTTTGCCGCAGGCGCAAAAATCTGGCAGCTGGCCATGCTTGTTGTTTTTGGAGGGGGCGGGCTTACGGCAGTCGCCCTTTATACGGATTACATGAGTGACAGGATAATGGCCTGGTTCGACCCGTTCAAATATGCGAGCGGTGAAGGATATCAGGTCGTACAGTCGCTTTATGCCATTGGTTCCGGAGGGTTTTTCGGCCGGGGAGCCGGCAAGAGCCTGCAGAAATTCCTTTATATACCCGAACCTCAGAACGATTTCATTTTTTCCATTCTGGCTGAGGAGCTTGGATTCCTGGGTGTCCTTGTGGTGATGGTTCTGTTCTTCCTGCTTTTGTACAGAGGCATAAAAGTGGCGGTGAACAGCCCGGACAAATTCGCCTCCCTGATGGCAACGGGGATATCCAGCCTGATTTTCGTACAAGCCGCACTTAACATAGCGGTTGTCACCGGTTCCATGCCGGCAACAGGTATCACTCTTCCCTTTTTCAGCGCGGGAGGGACGGGTCTTGTGATGTTCATGGGTGAAATAGGCATATTGCTCAATATTTCCAAACATGCGGGAAAGGTGGACGGGTAAATGAAGATACTTGTGGCGGGAGGAGGCTCTGGAGGCCATGTGAATCCGGCGTTATCAATGGCTGACAGACTGCGAAAAAGATATCCCGAAGCAAAGTTCCTTTTTGTCGGGAGCCGGAGGGGGCTTGAAAACGATCTGGTGCCAAAAGCGGGCTACGACCTGTGCACGATACCCGTGAGGGGGTTTTCAAGGAAAGGCCCCCTATCCAAATTTTTCCCGTATATGGTACTGGCCGCCGGAATGATAAAATCGTTTTTCACGGTGTTGAGGTTCAAGCCCGATATTGCTTTTGGGACGGGCGGGTTCGCATCCGGGCCTGTGCTGTACTGGACCTGCTTTTTCAAAATACCCACATTGATTCATGAAGCCAACGTGCTGCCGGGGATAACCAACAGGATGCTGTCGCCGAAAGCGGACACGGTTGCGGTGGCTTTTAAAGAAAGCATAGGGTATTTCAAAAAGACAAAAAGAATAGTTGTCACCGGAAACCCTGTAAGGGAGAGCCTTTTAGAAAAGGACAGGGGGGAGGCAAGACGTGCGCTGGGAATGGAACCGGGACAAAAACTGATAGTCGCCATGGGTGGGAGCCAGGGCGCCGAACCCATCAACAACGCTGTCTTGGATATGCTGAAAAACTTTTACAGGTACGGCGATTTCAAATTGATTTTCGCACCGGGTAAAAGACATTATGATTCTGTGATTGCCGAATACGATGGGAAATTTTCGAATGTGGACATCAAACCCTATATATATGATGTTGAAACGGTCTATGCAGCCGCCGATGTCGTCATAAACAGGGCGGGGGCTATAACACTTGCGGAGATAACCGCATTGGGACTGCCTTCCATACTCATACCCTCGCCTTATGTATCGGAAAACCATCAGGAAATCAATGCGAACACACTAAAAAACAGAGGGGCGTGTGATGTGTTGACCGACGATGAATTGACGGGACAAAGTCTTTACTGCGCAATAACCGGTATCATCAAAGATGAAAGAAAGCTTGAAACGATGAGAAAGGCTTCGGCTGAAGCGGGAACACATGACGCTCTCGATAAGCTCGAGGAACTGCTTGTTTCAATGGCTGAAGGAGGAAAATGACATGAAAATCACGATACTTGGCTGCAACGGCCCCTTCCCGGGCTCCAAAGGCGCATGTTCCTCATATCTGATAAGCTCGGGTGATGTCAATGTGATTGTCGACACGGGATGCGGCTCCCTTTCGAACATGCTAAAAACAATAGAACCGGGAAGTGTCGATGCCGTCATTCTGTCGCATCTTCACTGGGATCATATTTCCGATATTTTCGTACTGGGCTATTACCTTAAAATTTCAAAGAAATCAAAAGGGATGCCTGTAAAGCTGTATCTGCCCAGGACACCGGAAAATGTATATGAACTCATAGCGGGGATAACCGCATTCGATGTGCACATACTGGACGGCCGGTTCGAATATGTCAAAGAGGGAATGAGAATCACCTCGATGGCCATGCCCCACCCGGTTGAAAGCTATGCCTTGAAATTCAAGGCGGACGGCAGGACACTTGTATATTCGGGCGACACCACGTATAACAAGGGACTTGTGGAATTTGCATCGGGTTGCGATCTGCTGATTGCCGATTCGGGATTCCTCGAAAGGCAGCGGAGCGAATCCTCGCCGCACATGAGTGCGCTTCAATGTGCAAAAACGGCGGTCGAAGCAGGGGCCGGACGGCTTATGCTGTCACATCTGAATCCGGATACCGTAGCGGATCTTTACTTGAAAGAGGCTTGCGATATTTTCCCGGACACGGTGACGGCCATCGCCATGAATGAAACAGAGGTGTGAAATGAAAATTTATCTTATGACCGATCTTGAGGGGTGTGCGGGAATTTTAAACAGAAAGGACTGGGTCATGCCCGGAGGCGCATATTACGAAAAGGCAAAAGGGTTTCTCACAAGAGAAGTCAATGCGGCTGCCCAGGGCTTTTTTAAAGCAGGCGCCGATCAAATAGTGGTAAGTGACGGACACGGGCCCGGGGGCATTGACCCGGGACTGCTGGATTCCAGGCTTATGCTTTTGAGGGGATATCCGCAGGGATACCCCTGTGGCCTGGTTTCAAGTTATGATTGCCTGGCATGGGTGGGTCAGCACGCAAAGGCGGGAACGCCCTATGCCCACATCGCCCATACGGGAAACCACCATGTCATCGACCTTTCGATAAACGGAATTTCAATAGGGGAGTTGGGGGAGCTGGCCATGTGCGCAGGGGTTCTCGGGGTTATGCCCATATTCGCTTCCGGGGACAAGGCATTATGTGAAGAGGCTGAAAACCTTTTGCCGGGGATAGAAACCGTTTGTGTAAAAGAAGGCCTTGTGCCGGGAAGCGGTGACGAGTGCACTTTTGAAGAATATAATTCCAGGAATACAGCCGCCTTGCACCTTGCACCTGAACGTGCCGGTGAAGTCATAAGGGAATCGGCATATGAAGCACTCAAGAGATTCATGGAAAAACCCGGGACTTTCACCGGACTCATCACCGAAGCACCCTATGAAAAATCGGTCGAATACCGGCCGGGCGAAGGGAAATCTGGCCACATAATGGTGTCGGGCGGGCACGGGACGCCATGGGATGCCATAAATGCAAAAAAATAGTAAAAAAACAGCGGCTGCCTTTGAAAGACAGCCGCTGACAAATGCTTGTTAATAAGATCTGAAAAGGCCTATCACTTTTCCCGCAATATATATGTCATCCTTTACAATGATGGAATCCATCGAGCTGTTCTCGGGTTGGAGCCTTATATGGTCCTTTTCTTTGTAGAATGTTTTAACCGTTGCCTCATCTTCAATTATCGCTACGACTATATCGCCGTTTTGAGCAGTGCTTTGCTGTTTCACCAATATCAGGTCACCGGGCATCACTCCGGCCTCTATCATGCTTTCTCCTTGAACCTTTAGCATGAAAACCGTTGAATCCCCGGCATAATGCGAGGGTAGGGAGAAAGTGTCCTCGATATTTTCAACGGCCAGTATGGGCGATCCCGCAGCCACTGTTCCTACTATGGGAATCTCTACGATGTCGGAATCATCCTTGTGACCGGCAGCCGGGAGGCGTATCGATCTCGATATCGAGTCATCCATTTCAATAAGACCAGCAGCGGTGAGTTTTTTCAAATACGAGTGAACCGTCGAAGTGGATTTTATTCCCACATCCGCGCATATATCCCTCACAGACGGGGCATATCCCTTTTCATCGATGGTGCTTTTGATATAATCAAGGACTTTTTCTTGTTTTTGGGTTATGGAATCATTCATGGCTAAGCTCCTATCATTTATTTCAAAAAAATAATAACACAAAAATAAAAAAAAGTCAAACAAATGTTCGATTAGATATTGACACGGAACACCTGTTCTGATAGCATGTATTTAAAGGGAACGCATGTTCGGAGGCGGAACAAATGAAAAAGAGATATGTATTGAAAGACAAAAGAAGATTCATGATCGCAATCGCGATTGTACTGACCGTAACCGCGGCGACTTTATTTATTGCATTTGACAAGATATCGGGTTATTCGGAACCGTCTTATTTGGAAGTTGTGGTCACAAGGGGTGACACGATGTGGGACATAATACAGGAAGTCTATGGTGAAAACACCGATATAAGGCGAATGATTTCATCAGTAAAAAGAATCAACGGCTTGGAAAATACGGATATTTACGAAGGCCAGGTAATGCTTCTTCCCGTCGATTAGAATTTGTCGACATACACTCTTGCCCAATAAACTCAATAGGGTATAATAATAAACACCCTGAGGAGGTTTAAAGATGGGCTTTTTGGAGGACATAAAAAAGAAAATACTGATATTCGACGGTTCGAAGGGTTATATGCTTCAAGAGGAAGGGCTGCCCGCGGGGGCTTCGCCCGAGCAATTCAATGTTACTCATCCGGAGATTTTATTGAAAATCCACAAGGCTTATGTGGATGCCGGTTGTGATGTAATACAAACAAACACATTCACAGGAAACAGGGTCATGCTTGAAAAACACGGACTAGCCGAAGATTTTGAGAAAATAAACACAGGTGGAACGGAATTGGCGATAAAAGCCGCCGGCGGCAAGGCTTATGTCGCCGCGAGCATAGGACCCACCGGCCTCATGTTCGAGCCCTTTGGTGAATTGGACTTCGACAAAGCTTACGATATATTCCGTGAACAGGTTGCAGCTGTTGATAAGGGCGGTGCCGATATTATCAATTTCGAGACTTTTACGGATATCGC
This sequence comes from uncultured Clostridiaceae bacterium, assembly GCA_964636935.1. Taxonomy (GTDB): domain Bacteria; phylum Bacillota; class Clostridia; order DUPQ01; family DUPQ01; genus JAFGQE01. Next base: position 24,906 of record CAZWVS010000002.1, on the reverse strand, counting down.
TGAAATGAAAGCCGCGCTGTTTGCAGCGAAAGAAAGCACGGATTTGCCCGTCATATGCTCAATGGCATTTGAAAGGAACAAGCACACATTGATGGGGACGGACCCGTTGACCTGCGCCAGGATACTTTTGGCTTCAGGTGCCGACATGGTCGGAGCCAACTGTTCCTTCGGTCCGGGGCACATGGTGGATATAATTAAGGATATGGCGAAAACAGGAACTTATCTGAGTGTGAAACCCAATGCCGGCATGCCTAAAATCGAGGAGGGCGTAACCGTATATGAGCAGTGTCCGGCCGACTTCGCCGCCGAATCGGTTCCCTACGGCGGCCTTAACGTGAGGCTTGCGGGCGGATGCTGCGGGACTACTCCCGGATTCATAGGGGCTTTGCGTGAAAGCATGATTTTGAAACCTTATACAGGGGAAGTTGAAAGCGGGGAATTCATTTGTTCAACATTGAATTCAATAAATGTGGAAGATGACTTTTCCATTGGCATATATAGAGTTGAAGACGACATGGAAATCGATGACATAATTGAAGATTTATATGATATAACCGATGAAAACGACGTGGTGGAACTTTATTTTTCAGGTAATGATGCAAAGATGCCGGTCAGGGTGATAAGGGCTACAGGCAAATATTTGATAAAACCGGTAATATTTTCTTGTGCGTATACAAATGCGCTTAAATATGAAATATTAACGTTTCCGGGGGTGGGGGGGGTGCGCGAACCCGAACTGGTTGAACACGGGGCGGTATTGATAAGGAAATAGAAATGAATCGCGTAAACAGTGCCTGTTTAATTTGTTTTACATCAACCTATTCCGGCAATCTAATCCATCAACCTATTCCGGCAACCCAGTCCATCAGCCTATTCCGGCAATCCATTGCAATAACCTACTCAGATGAAGTAAAATCCGTTTTTTCAATTATTTCCGATAACCGGCCGCTTGCATAGCTTCTGCCCTCATCCGTCAACATTTCCTTTAAAGTTTCAAAGAGGGACTTGAAAAAGCCGCCCACCGAATTGAAAAACCCTCCACCGGATGATGAAACGGATGCCGAAGGGGCTTGAACAGCGGGGCTTGCAGGCGGGTTTGCCGGGTTGAAACTCGTATTGAAAGAGGTGGAACCGAAAACGGATGTTTTTGTAAATGAATTTACCACAAATATCCCTACAGTGGAAAGCCCGATCCCTGCGGCCACATCGGCTTGGGAGGAAGGCCTTGGAATATGAGGACGGCTCTCATGGCTGTAATAGTCTTCGAAAACAGGCGCTGCATGGGATGCGGATGCAAAAATGCAGAACATGCCAAACACAAAAACCAATACTGTTAAAACATAGATAAATTTTTTCATATTATATCAACCACCCCATTATAAAAGTAAATAAAGTCGAGGCGATCACCCCGTTGAAAAACGGAAGCGACTTCATCAGACTCCATTTCCCGCTGCCCCTCCCAAGAGCATTGCCCAGAAGCATGCCTATCAAAGCGAAGGAAGTGCATATGAAGATTTCCACAAGATGCCAGCTTAAGAATACATATGATATGACCATTAGAACACAGAAGGGAATACATATCAGCCATATGTCGAAAGGGCTCTGATAATCGGATATGTCCAGTTCGTTTTTTGCGACAAGCCTTTTAACCACCGCTATGTAATAAAGGGTTTGCGCAAGGAAGACAACACCGAAAAACAGCAAAGTGATTGTAAATCCCGCGAAGAAGCTTTTAAATCCGTAGCGTGAGACCTGAAGTCCGTTGAAAAAGGAAAACAACAGAATCATAAATGAAATAATCAACAATTTTATCTTCGTCATAACATATACCCCCTATCCGATTATAGCCAGTATCAGCTGCCATGTGAAAATGAGGACAATTCCCGTCAATGTGGCCAGCAGAGGGGGAAGGAAAGCCTTCCCCTTGCCAAGGCTCCTTATCCCCGAATAGATGGGAAGAAGCGTACACATCAATCCAGCAATTCCAAATGACGCGGACGAGCTGTTTCCGAACAAATTGTAAATAAATCCGAACACCACTGAAAAAAACATATATGTATGGGACATCGCTATCAGGGAAACAACCTGGTCGAGCCTGGTATCAAACCTGATTTTTGCCAGTATGAAAGAAACAACCCATCCGATAAAACCCACGGCCAGATATCCGAAAAGGAACCCCAGCAGTGAAATGGCTATAACATTCCAGGTGCTGAACATGAACTGTCGATATCTCTCGATACCTATCTGCAAAAAGAAAATCATCCACCCCGACGCAGGCAGAAAAAGGTGCAGGTACCATTTTTGTTTTTCGTTTTTTTTAAGAAGAACAACCGGATTCAGTGCGAAAAGGATATATTTTTTAAGCTTCGCAAAAAAACCCTTTGTGTTTTTCCCCGTTGAAGAGGTATCGGAAACCATGAAGCACCCCCTTGAAAAGAATAAATGAATTATACCATCAAAGATTGGAATTGTGAATATCGACCGGAGATGTTCCGGGTTTGATTTATAATAAAGTTTGAACGGATATTATGATATGAATCATGTTACAGGTCACATATGATTGCTTACATATTCATTTGACTAGTATAAATATATGGGTGTATAATTGCATAAAATATTCGATGACGGGGAAAATGGCCGATGAAGTGTCCCAAGAGAGGCAATGGAAGGTGTGAATTGCCGATACGAAACGGTGAATCCGTCCCTGAGGATCCGGTTGACGAGGCCGGCCGCGCATACGGTTATAATGATTTGAGTGGATCACAATGATTTATTTGGGTGGCACCGCGGAAACATCCGTCCCATTGCAGGGATGGTTTTTTGTTTATAAGGTTCTGCAGTTGCGCTTTGGATATGCCGCTTTATTTTTCGGGAGGTAGTTTATATGCTTGATGCCAACAAAATTAGGGAAAACCCGCAATATGTGAAAGACGCCCTTTCAAAGAGGGGGATGGAAGTGGATTTCTCCGATTTCCTTAACTGGGACAGTGAAAGAAAAGACCTCATTTATGAATCCGAACAGATGAAAGCCGAAAGAAACAGGGTGTCGTCCGAGATTCCGGGTATGAAGAAAAAGGGAGTCGATGTAAGCGAAACACTTGCAAAAATGAAAAGCCTGTCGGATGAAATTAAAAAAGCCGAAGGAAAGCTTAACGAGACAGAAGCAAGGATAAAAGGGTTTTTGGAGGTTCTTCCCAATCTGCCCGACGACGATGTGCAGCCGGGCGGTGCGGAATGCAACGAAGTCATTGAAACGTGGGGGGAAAAACCCGAATTCGACTATGAAATCAAGAATCACATGGACATATGTGAAAAACTCGGGATAATCGATTACACAAGGGGCGCAAAGCTGTCCGGCAACGGATTTTGGATATATAAAAAAGACGGCGCACTGTTGGAATGGGCCCTTTTGAATTATTTTGTAGAAGAACATCTTAAAGACGGTTATGAATTCATTCTCCCGCCCCACATTTTGAATTATGAATGCGGATACACTGCGGGGCAGTTCCCCAAATTCGACCAGGATGTTTTCGCTTTGGCGGACAACGGACAAAAGGGTGAATTCAGTTTCCTTCTTCCAACATCGGAAACGGCGCTGATCAACATTCACAGGGACGAGATACTTGAAGAGGGATGTCTGCCGCTCAAGTATTTTTCCTATACACCCTGTTATCGCAGGGAAGCGGGAAGCTATCGGGCCGAAGAAAGGGGAATGATACGCGGACATCAATTCAACAAGGTGGAGATGTTCCAGTATACACTTCCTGAAGACAGCGACAGGCCGATGGATGAGCTTGTTGGCAACGCGGA
>CAZWVS010000002.1:0-21078 GCA_964636935.1 uncultured Clostridiaceae bacterium | reverse complement strand
CGAGGTCTGGATACCAAGCATGGGAATATATATGGAGGTAAGTTCTGTTTCAAACGCCCGTGATTACCAGGCGCGCAGGGGGAAGATGCGTTTTAGAAGAAATGAAACGGGTAAAAATGAATTTGTACACACCCTCAATGCATCGGGGCTTGCGACGAGCAGGATTTTTCCTGCAATAATCGAGCAGTTTCAAAATCAGGATGGTACCTTTACGGTGCCTGAAGTTTTAAGAAAATGGGTAGGGAAGGAGATTATTTCAAATGAATAAGGATTTTTTATACGAACATGTCCCCATAAGGGATTTGAAACAGATGATTTCGAATGTGGCGGACAAGTATCCGGAAAGCAATGCCTTTCTTCGAAAAGTCGAAGGGGAGTTCGAGGGTATAACCTATCGCAGCTTTATAAGCGATGTCAATTCCATGGGAACCAAATTGCTTGATATGGGGTTGAAGGATTCATTCATAGGGGTGATAGGCGAAAACAGGTACGAATGGGCTGTCACATATCTTGCGGTGGCAAACGGCACCGGGGTCATAGTGCCCCTTGACAAGGAACTCGGGGCAAAGGAGCTGTCATACATCGCAAGGGACAGCGGACTTAAGATGATCTGCTATTCGGAAAAATACAAGGATAAGGTAATGGCGGTGAAAGAGCAGTGTGATTCAATAGATCACCTGGTGTGCATGGACGGCCCGGATGAGGCGGCCATCGCTTTCGACACACTTGTTGACCAGGGCGGGGAGCTGTTGAAATCAGGCGATACGGCATTTCTTGACGCTGTGATAGACCCTTATGAAATGAGCATGTTGCTCTACACATCGGGGACTACGGGTCTGGCAAAGGGTGTCATGTTAAGCCATAACAATATCGCTTTCGACATTGCCGCCATGAAACAGATACTAAAAATCGGTCCGGACGACTTATCGCTGTCGATACTTCCCATACACCACACTTTTGAATGCACATGCGGATTTCTGACCATCATCGCTTCGGGGGGCACCGTCGCTTTTTGTGAGGGTCTGAAGTATATCGCGCAGAACATTCGGGAAACAAAACCGACCATACTCATAGTCGTCCCGCTGATTCTTGAAAGCGTCTATAGCAAAATAATGAAAAAGGCGGAAGCCTCATTCATTAAAAAAATCATGTTCAAAATGCTTCTGGGCATCGGCTCCGTGATCAGTATTGAAAAGCGTAGGAAGCTTTTTAAAACAGTCCATGAAAGCCTCGGCGGAAATATACACCATGTGATATGCGGAGCTTCGGCGTTGAGTCCGAAAGTCTCCCGGACTTTTGAAAAAATGGGACTGATTGTCCTTCAGGGCTACGGACTCACGGAATGCGCACCTGTTGCAGCAGGGAACAGGGAGGCATTTTACAAACATGGTGCTTTGGGGCTGCCTCTTCCGGGTGTCGATATGAAAATCAAGGATCCCGACAATGACGGAATAGGCGAGATCCTCATAAAAGGCGAGAATGTCATGCTGGGTTATTATAACAATCAGGAAGAAACAGAAAAAACCATAATAGACGGATGGCTTCATTCGGGTGATTACGGCAGGGTCGACAAAGACGGTTTTTATATAATGACCGGCAGGAAGAAAAACCTTATAATAACCAAAACCGGCAAAAACATCTTCCCTGAAGAGCTGGAGGAATATCTAAACGACAGCCCGTTCATTCTCGAATCGATTGTAACAGGCAGTGAAAAGGATATAACAAAAGAGGACTTCATACACGCGCACATTGTTCCGAATATAGAAAAAATAAAGGAATCCTTCGCTGACAGGATACCGAGCGTGGATGAGATCAAAAGCATAATAGGTGAAGAGGTAAAGAAAATAAACAAGAAACTGCCGACTTTCAAACGGATAAAAATATTCCACATAAGGGATGAAGAGTTTGAAAAAACTACTACCAAAAAGATAAAAAGGCATAAGAAAGACGATTGACACGAAGACACATGCAGGTTAAACTCTAAAACAAACAAAACGGAGGCATTCAAATGACTTGTTATTTCAGCGAGGCTGAAAATTTTTTCAAAAACACAAATCCGAAAAAGCTCATAGAAGAATACGGATCACCCCTTTATGTCTATAGCGAAGAAATATTCCGCAAAAGATGCAGGGAGATGACATCCCTTGTCGATTATGATAATTTCAAAGTCACATATTCAATGAAGGCAAATTCCAATCTCACCCTTTTGAGAATAGCCCGGGAAGAAGGACTGCATGCGGATGCGATGTCGCCGGGCGAGATGTTCTTTCTTGAAAAAGCAGGTTTCAAGCCCGATGAGATATTCTATATAAGCAACAATGTCTCCGAAGACGAGTTCGCATATGCGATTGAAAGGGGGATTCCGACAAGCGTAGACAGCCTTTCGCAGCTGGATAGATACGGCAAGCTGAATCCCGGCGGCGATGTGTGCATACGTTTCAACCCCGGAGTTGGCGCCGGCCATCACAAAAAAGTTGTAACCGGAGGCAAAACCACTAAGTTCGGAGTGAATCTCGACAAGACGGAAAAAGTGAGGGAATTGCTGGACAAGCATGACCTCAGGCTTTCGGGGATCAACCAGCACATCGGTTCCCTTTTCATGGACGGGGAAAAATATCTTGAAGGGGTTCAAAGTATGTTGGAGACAGCTTCGGAATTCGACGACCTGGATTTCATAGATTTCGGAGGAGGCTTCGGGATACCGTACAACAAGCAGGACGGGGAGCGGAGGCTCGAGCTTGGTGCTTTTGGCGGGAAATTCGGCAAACTCCTTAATTCATGGGCGGACTCATATGGAAAAAGGCCGGTTTTCAGAATTGAACCGGGCCGGTATATCAGTGCGGAATCAGGCATATTGCTTGGCACGGTCCATGCTAAAAAGAACAATTATGACCGGATATTCGTCGGAACGGACCTGGGCTTCAATAACCTTATACGCCCGGCGATGTACGGTTCCCATCACGATATTGAAATATACAGGGGGGGCAGGCCGGTAAAAGCCGGTCCTTTGGAAAAAGTGGATGTTGTCGGGAATATCTGCGAGTCGGGTGATGTCATAGCCGGACAAAGGGAACTGCCCGTGATCCGGCAAGACGATATCCTGGGGGTGATGGATGCGGGTGCATACGGTTATTCCATGAGCTCCAACTACAATAACCGGTTAAGGCCTGCTGAAATATTGATAGGCTGCGATTCAAGAACAAGTGTCATCAGACGCCGGGACACCCTTGAAGACCTGATAAGAAATTTTTAATGGCATAATCGGGACAGAAGGGGTTTCAAAGTGTCGGGCGACACCTTGAACCGTTAATTGACAGGGATATTGCCCTTTTCAAACTACAAGTATATAATTGTTATATAAATTAGGGACTGCAGAATAAACGGGGTTTTAAATTCAGCTTCGGTTATAGACTAGGGGTTGAAAACATGCATTATATGAAAGTTTTCAATACATGTCCCTTTTTACCGGCGGGCTGAATCGGGCAAAGCAAGACATCAAGGCCTGCAAAGGCGCAAGGGTTTTTGCGCTTTTACCGGGAAAAGCTTGCGCCTGAGCAGCTTGAAAATGCGGGGAAAAACTGCAATCAAGGCGTTTTCAACTTGTTCAACAAGCCCTATATCAGCAATAAAGCTGTTGATTGCGTTTGCGGGATTTGGAGTGTTCTGGGTATGCTTGATATTATTCTAAGCCCTCACAGGAAAGTGTGGGAGACTTTTGAAAAAAGCGGGTTCGAGGCATATTTTGTCGGGGGATGTGTAAGGGACGCCTTGCTCGGAAAAGCGGCCAGGGACATCGACCTTGCGGTATCGGCAAATCCTGAAGAAATAAAGGGGCTTTTTGAAGACCACTTTGACACGGGTACCAAATTCGGAAACATAACCGTCGGCTGCGACGGTTATTATTACGATGTCACCACATATCGGATGGAAAGCGAATATACCGATTATCGAAGGCCGGGTAAACTGGATTTTGCAAAAGACATAGAAACAGATTTGAGAAGAAGGGACTTTACGGTGAATGCAATGGCCTACAGTTTTTCCAAAGGCCATATGGATCTTTTCGGAGGGATAACCGACTTGAACAGGAAAATCATAAGGGCCGTGGGAAAACCTGAAGAAAGGTTTTCCGAGGACGCTTTGAGAATGATGCGTGCGATGAGGTTCTCTTGTGAACTTGGTTTTGAAATAGAATCACAAACTTTGAAAGCGATTAAGAAAAATGCAAGAAAAATCGGTTTCATATCCAAAGAGAGGATATATTCCGAATTTAAAAAAGCGGTTGTATCCGATTATCCGGAAAAAATGAAAACATTGCGGATCACGGGACTGGGGCAAGCTGTAAATCCGGCATTCAAATATCTGACATATGACGGGATACCGCTTAAAAACGACTTGATATTGAGACTTGCCCATATGATGAAAAATATAGGCACAGCAATGGCGCTGCTGAGATTCCTGAAAGCGGAAAAGACGACAATACAATGTGTTGTCGCTGTCTTGAAAGGGTTGGAAAGCATCAGAAAAAACGAGAGATATTCAATTTGCAGGCTAATATCCGAAATAGGGGAGGCCAACGCCAAAAGGGTGCTTATCTTAAAGGGATACGACCTTTCGGTCTTTGAAGGCATCTTGAAAAAAGGTGAATGCACGACCATGAGGGATCTGGCCATAGACGGGACAGACCTTATTTCCCAAAATATCGCACATGAAGGCATAGAGCTTAGAATGATCATGGAAGGTGTGCTCGACCGGGTGCACAGGGACCCCGGACTCAATGAATATGAAAAGCTTATCGACATAGCTGAACAGGTGAAAAAGAGCCTGTAAGAAACTAAAATTTTTAAAATCATATAAGGCACACATCCTATACGTTCAATTAAAAATTATGCCGAATCCAAAATCCGGTATAATCCGTTGACAATTAGTATTGACAAAATATATGTATATTTGTATAATTGTATACAATATAAGGAAAAGAGGCAGGGAAAATGGAAGAAGGTTTTCACGGCTCATTAAGGGAAAAAGTTTTCAACCGCCTTGAAGAAGATATTTTGAACGGGAAATACACAGCCGGTCAAAAATTGACTGAAGGCATGCTGTCAAAAGATATGAATGTAAGCAGAACACCTGTAAGGGAGGCTTTAAGCAGACTCGAGACCGAAGGGCTTGTAGAAGCAATTCCCAATAAGGCGGTGGTGGTTGCGGGAATAACGGGAAAAGACATTGAAGACATATACGAAATAAGAATATCGATAGAAGGGCTTGCAGCGAGAAGGGCTGCTGAAAACATAACAACGGAAGAATTGTCGAATCTAGGGAATATAACCGACATGCAGGAATTTTTCACAAACAAGGGCGACATGAAGCAGCTTGTAAAGCTGGACGGGGAGTTCCATTACACCATATTCAAGGCTTCAGGCAGCAAAACTTTGAAAAACATACTTACCACCTTTCACCACAATATACAAAAAGCGAGAAGCGATTCTTTTTCGAAAACGGACGGTGCGAAGAGGGTGCTTATAGAACACAGGGCCATATTTGAGGCAATTAAAGACGGAGATAGCAAAAAAGCAGAGGAAAATATGATAAGGCATGTGAAAAATGCCAAAAAAAGAGTATTGGGGAAGTGAGACATTTATGAAAACAGATTACATCATGGGGTTTGGAGCCCTGGCAAAGAAAAACAACATCATACATCCTTCTTTTTACAAGAAATACGATGTGAAAAGAGGGTTGAGAAATGAAAACGGGACCGGCGTCCTTGTCGGATTGACCGAAATCGGGGATGTCCATGGGTATATAATGGATGAAAATGAAATGGTCCCGGTGGAGGGAAGACTAAGATACAGGGGTATAGATATTGAAAAACTGACCGACGGTTTTGCGAAAGACGGACGTTTCGGATTCGAGGAGACCATATATCTGCTTTTGTTCGGGGAGCTTCCGTCAAAAAGTGAACTTGAAAAGCTAAACACCGTTTTAGGGATGAACAGGGCGCTTCCCGAAGGTTTTCTTGAAGACATGATCTTAAAAGCGCCAAGCAATGACATTATGAACAAGCTCGCAAGAAGCGTGCTTGCCCTGTATTCGTATGACGACAATCCCGATGACACCAGCATCGTCAACAACATAAGACAGAGTCTTGAGCTGATTGCACGGGTTCCGGTGCTTATTTCATACGGTTTTCAGGCAAAGGCGTATCACTACCTTGATAAGAGCCTTGTAATACATACGCCGGACCCCGGGATATCCACAGCGGAAAACCTGCTTAAAATGACCAGGGAGTCCGGGAGCTATACACGGATTGAAGCGGAACTGCTCGACCTTATGCTGGTTCTTCATGCCGAACACGGCGGAGGGAACAACTCGACATTCACAACCCATGTGGTGTCTTCTTCGGGAACTGATATATATTCAGCCGCTTCCGCAGCGGTAGGGTATTTGAAAGGCCCCAGACACGGCGGGGCGAATGTGCGTGTAAACGCCATGATAGAGGAGATAAAAGCGAAAGTCAGCGACTGGTCAAACGAGGAGGAGATTGCCGATTATCTGCGGAAAATCCTGAAAAAAGAAGCTTTTGACAGGACAGGTCTCATATACGGAATAGGTCATGCCGTATACACGAAATCCGACCCCAGATGCGAACTGCTCAGGGGGAAGGCGGGTGAACTGGCGGTGGAAAAAGGATTCGGCGAAGAATTTGAATTATATAAATCAGTTGAAAAACTGGCCCCGCTCGTATTCAAAGAGGTCAAAAACAACGAGAAGGAACTATGTGCCAATGTGGATTTCTATTCCGGATTCGTATATGACATGCTTGACATACCCAAAGACCTTTTCACTCCTCTATTCGCAGCATCCAGAATGGTCGGATGGTGCGCCCACATACTGGAGGAAACATTGAACGGGGGAAGGATAATAAGGCCCGCATACAAAAACATAATGAAAGGCGGGGAATATGTCCCCTTGGAAAACAGATAGGCGCTGAATGTCAAACGATATCAAAGGCCGTCCCGAAGGGGCGGCCTTTTTGGAAAAAGCAACATGAAACAAGCTTTACAGTATTTCATCCAATACATATGAAATTATATCCTCACCCTCATAACCGTAATCGGGCGGGATGCCGTTGGGATCCTGCGCGCGCCCGTCGGGGGAAACCCATTCAAGGGTAGTCGCTTTGACATAAAAGTTTCGGAGCAGGGATATACGGGTCTGTCCGACGTATTTGCCCCGGGTTCTTGTGCCGACCTTGGTCAACCCGGCAATATTTGCGTCAAGCGCCGTTATCAGCTGCTCCGACGCCGAAGCAGTGTTTTTATCCTGCAATATCACCATATTTTCAAAATAGAGGCTTTTGTTTTTGACCGCATCGATATTGGTCGACTTGTGGCGCCGCTTTTCAATGACAAGCACGGAGCCCTTTTCCACAAAATAGTCGGCAATTTCAAAAATGACGTCAAGGTCGCCTCCGCCGTTTCCCCTCAGGTCCAGAACAAGGTTTTCATATCCGCCGATTTCTTCAACCGAATCCTGAAAGAATTTCAGGCTCGCAGGGGTGAAATTGGTCAGCAGCATATATACCGTGTCGGGAGTGAGCTGTTCAACATATGATTTTTCCGCTTTTTCTTCACGGTTTGAAGTATAGTCCTCAAACTGCTCCGGATTGTACTGGTATGTATAATTGTCTTTGCCGGAATCCCGTATCAATTTGGTTACTGCGGCTATTGAAAGATTGTCAAAGTATTTGTAATAATGTCCATCGGCATCCAGGCCGACATATTCTTCATAAATGGAATCAAGTATGTCGGTTTTAAGATATCTGTCGGTCAGAAACACCTTGAAGCTTATATAGTCCCAGTTAAGAAAAACCAGGGTGCCCAGAATGATTGTCAATACGGACAGTACGATGACAGCCGCCCATAGGACTTTGCCCTTTTTGCCTGTTTTATGTTCATTTTTCATAAATACCTCTTTATCACTGAGCGATTTCCAATTCATATTGAACATTATACACAAAACAAAGAGAAGAGGGAAAGCCCGTTTTCAACCATACGGCCGTTGGTCGGCAGACAGCTCTGTGAACCGAGCTTTGGGCTCTCCCGATTGCAAATGGCATGATTATAGGTTAAAATCAAAATGATAATTTTACTGGAGGTAAGGTGTATGATAAGCGCCGGAGATTTTAGGAACGGACTTACATTTGAAATGGACGGGCAGCTCTGTCAGGTTATGGAGTTTCAACATGTCAAACCCGGTAAAGGGGCCGCTTTTGTCAGGGCTAAGATTAAGAACATATTAACCGGGTCCATTGTTGAAAAGACATTCAATCCGAATGACAAATATGAAAAAGCACGCATAGATAAACGGGATATGCAGTATTTGTACAGTGACGGCGAACTATATTATTTCATGGACACCAAAACCTATGAACAGCTTCCCATAGGCAGGGAGCAGCTGGGGGACACCCTGATGTTCCTAAAGGAGAATGACACGGTGGAGGTCCTTTCCTACAAGGACAAGGTGTTCGGAATAGAACTGCCCTTCTTCGTGGTTTTGGAAGTTACCGAAACCGAACCCGGTTATAAAGGTGACACCGCGCAGGGGGGCAACAAACCCGCAACACTGGAAACGGGCGCGGTCATTAAGGTTCCGCTCTTTATCAACATAGGGGACAAGGTCAGGGTGGACACGCGGACCGGTGAGTATATGGAAAGGGCATGACATGGGATATATGGAATCCGGATTGACTCAGCTTACGGAAAAAATAAAACGGGCGGGGGAGGGTGATTCAGTCAACGAAGACCTTCTGAAAATCCTTTTGGAAATGGCTGTTGTGATAGATGACCTGACTGACGCCGTCGATGAACTGGATATGAGGCTTCTCGAGATTGAAGCGGAGGATGACCCAAAAGAATGACCGGCAGTCGGACATATGATGAATAAAAATAATTGGGAGCAGACGATACAAAGATTTGACAGGTTCTGGAAAGGCGCTGAGGCGCTGCGTATAGTAGTTGCGGACGTGAAAAGACCGGGACCTGTTTTTGTCGATATTGAAGATTATTCAGATGAAAGAAATTATTTCATACAGCAGAGTGATTATTTGAAATCCGGTTCATACCACGGGGACGCAATACCTGACATAGCCCCTTATCTGGGACCCGGAAGCCTGGCGATTTTCATAGGTGCAAAACCGTTTTATGCGAATGGCGCCATATGGTATGAAAGCGGCTGCAAAGACCTTTCCGGGGTGTATGGCCTCTGTGAAGACTTCATAAGCCGTTTCGATGAATTTGGCAAGATGGCCTACTGGTATCGTCGAAGCATCGACATAGCACGGTTGCTTAAGAACAATGAACACAGGGGATATGTGACATCAATCCCCGATCTCGAACAGAACTTGGATATTCTATCAGCAATCATGGGGCCGGCGGAGCTGTTGATGGCGATTAATGACGATGCGGCCGGAGTTGTTGAAACACTCGAATTAATGTATTGCGTGTGGGAAAAGGCATATGAAAGCCATTGGGAAATCGCAACAGGGAAGGGTGAAACCGAATGTGCATTCACCCATTACAACATAATCGGAAAGGGAAGAACGAGCATATTGCAAAGTGACATATCCTGTATGCTTTCCCCGGGGATGTTCAACCGTTTTGAGATGCCGCTATTGAGAAAACAGGCTGGACACCTGGACAATATCATATATCATCTCGACGGACCGGGGGCCGAGAGACATCTGGACTCAATTTTGTCCATTGAGGAAATTGCCGCAGTCCAATGGGTTCCGGGAGCCGGCAATCCGGGGAATGCCGATTCATGCTGGAATCCGATATATGATAAGATAGTAGAAGCGGGAAAGGGATTATACGTATTTCTCATGCCTGAGGAAATTGACGGTTTCATACAGAGATACGGAAGCTGCAGGCTATTGATACGGACTATCGCTGAGAACGCTCTTATGCAAAAAGAACTGTCGGAGAAATATTGTGTCTTATGACATTGGGAGGAAGAAAAATGAAAATAACCGTATGGAATGAGTTCAGACATGAAAAAGAGACAGAGTCGATTGCCGAAATATATCCTGAAGGCATTCATGGGGCGATTGCGGATGCAATTTCCAAAGAAGAGGGGTTTGAAGTGAGAACCGCAACACTGGATGACCCGGACCAGGGACTTCCGAGCAATGTGCTTAATGATACGGATGTTCTCATATGGTGGGGGCATATGGCCCACGGCGAAGTCGATGACGCGCTTGTGGAAAGGATAGCCTCGAGAGTCAGGGGCGGCATGGGCATGATAATCCTTCACTCGGGACATAATTCCAAGATTTTCAAAAAACTCACAGGAACCAGTTGTTCGCTCTTGTGGAGAAACAATGACAGCTGCAGGGTGTGGACGGTGAACCCCGCCCATCCGATAGCAAAGGGCATAGGCACTTACATAGACCTTCCGGATGAAGAGATGTACGGGGAGCCGTTTGGAATTCCAGAACCGGATGAGCTTGTCTTCATATCATGGTTCAAAGGCGGGGAAGTTTTCAGGTCGGGATGCTGCTACAGGGTTGAAAGAGGGAAACTTTTCTATTTCCAGCCCGGGCATGAGGAATTCCCCATTTTCCACAACGATAAAATAAAGCGCGTGATTGCAAACGCCTGCAGATGGGCCGAACCTGTAAATGAAGTTTCAGACCAGCCGCAGTGCATTCATGTAATGGAACCTACCGGAGGGGTCAAATGAAAAAATACAGATACGGATGCATTGGCGCGGGCGGAATAGCCACATGGAAACATCTGCCCGGTTACGCCGCGTTGGATCAAGTGGAAATTTGCGCGGTTGCGGATATAAGTCCAGAAGCTCTTGAGGCTGCAAAACAAAAGTATACGGACATAGGGACATACCTTGATCACCATGAAATGCTGGAAAAGGAAAATCTGGACATTGTCAGCGTATGCACCCCTAACAAATTCCATATGCAAAACACAATAGACGCATTTAAGGCCGGAGCCCATGTCCACTGCGAAAAGCCGATAGCCATGAGCGCGGATGAAGCGCGAAAAATGATTGAAGAAAGCAAAAAAAGCGGACGAAAACTCATGGTGGGGCTCAACAACCGATTCACCAACGAAGCTTTTTTTGTGCATGATTATATCAAAAACGGAAATATCGGAAAAATTTACTATGCCAGATCCGGATGGCGCAGAAGAAGGGGGATTCCCGGCATGGGGGGATGGTTCACGCAAAAGGAAATGTCGGGCGGAGGACCTTTGATAGATCTCGGGGTTCATATGATAGATATCGCCATGTACATGATGGATTCGCCCGAACCGGTTACCGCATCCGCTTCAACCTACAGGAAATTTAAAAATGTCAAAACCAGGAACATGAATCCTCCGGGGCGAAATGAAAAAGGCAAATTCGATGTGGAGGACCTGGCGGTCGGTTTCATAAGATTCGACAACGGAGCCAGCATGTCCTTCGAGATATCCTTTGCCATGAATAATGAAGAGGAAGAGCGTTTTTACGAATTGTTCGGCACCAAGGGCGGGATTCATTACAGAAACGGTGAATTGAAAATATTCACGGAAATCAACGATACGCTTGTAGACATAATTCCCGACACCAGGTATAAAGTCCCGGCATTGAACGAATTTGAACATTTCATAAAAGTTATAAAAGGGGAAGCGGATAACATATCACCGGCGGAAGACGCGTTGAAAATGATGAAACTGATAGGCGCCACATATGAATCCGCCGAAATGGGAAGGGAAATAGTGATCTGATGCTGGAACCGAAAAGACTTACTTCAGAAAACGCGCATGAGATAAAGGGGTATTTGAAATACACTGAAAAACATATGTCTTTGGCTAAATTCCCCGTATTGTATCTTTGGAGGGATTTCACGGAACTCGGCTTCGACATAAAGGACGGCTTTTTATATATGTTTGAATGCAAGTTCAACAACACCGTTTTCATGCCTTATGGAGAGGGTGATTATGCCAAAGCCTTCCATAATCTCAGGGAATATTGCGCATCACTCAAAAAAGAGCCCCGTTTGTATTGCATAGGGGAGTCGCACAAAAAGGAAATTGAAAGGGCTATGCCCGGTGAATTCAGATTTGTAAACATGCGGGGTTTCAACGAATACGTGTATCTTAGGGATAACCTTGCCAATCTTGAAGGCAGCAACTATTCGAAAAAGAGGAACCATATCAATAAATTTATCAGAAGATACGGGAACGATTATGAATATTGTGAAATAACCTGTAAAGACAAGGATGAGATCAAGCGTGTCATGGATATCTGGTGTATAAATAAGGATTGCGGACCCGACGACCCGAGCACACATGAAAAAAATGCGATACTTGAACTGCTGTCAGGGGATACGGGAATTGAGTTCAAGGGCGGGGCGATCAGAATCGACGGAACAATAGAAGCTTTTGCCATCGGAGGTAAAACAGCCGATGACATGGCGACCGTGTATTTTGAAAAGGCGGACACCAAATTCGACGGCATATATGCGATGATAAATCAGCTTTTCGTTAAAAACGCATGGCCCGATGTGAAATATATAAACAGGCAGGAGGATATGAACAACAGAGGGTTGAGAAAATCCAAGCTGTCCTATTATCCGGAATTCCTGGTTAAAAACTATACCGTGAAAAAAATAAACCCCTAAACGGGTACTGCCGAATGGCACGGGATTTTTTAAGTTCGACATCGCTTAAAGCCGTGTGGGCTGAAAACATGTATCTCTATATTAAAAAGGTTTTCACCACATGTCCTGAAAATTTTGCAAGGCTTAATTTACAATGGGTATCCCGGGTATATAATACAGTATGACGGATTTATTGCCGTTTTGGCTTTAGTGATGGTATAATTACGGTTGAACGGGGGTTGTTATGGCGGAAAACGAAACAGCAGTCGAAAATGATGAATATCTCGGACGCCTTGAAGTCACCGATGAAGTCATAGCCATCATAGCCGGACTTGCCGCAGTTGAAGTGGAAGGGGTTTCCGCGATGAGCGGAGGGATCACCGGTGGGATTGCCGACGCCCTGGGAATAAGAAACCTTTCAAAGGGCATAAGGGTGGAGACCAAAGAGGCAAAGGTCTACATAGATATTCATATTATCGCTGAATTCGGAGCCAGGATACCCGAGGTGGCCTGGAACATACAGGAAAGAGTAAAAAAGAACGTGGAAAAAATGACGGGAATGAGAGTCATGGAGGCTAATATTCATGTTCAGGGGATTAACATTCCCAAGGAATGAAACAAAATTAGCCGGGGAAGGATTGTATTATGAAAAAGACAAGGAAAATACTGGTATTTATAAGTGTGCTGGTGGCCGGTTTCATATCGGCCCTGGGTATTTACAGTGCCCTTGATTCGGATTTTATCTATAATTTCGGTTCCAGAGTTAATGATGCAAAACTGTTTTCCGGCATCAGGCTCGGGCTGTTTTTCGGATCGTTGCTGTTTTTTGCGATGGTGATAGCCATATTGTTCACATTCAGCAAAAAGGAAAAAGCCATCGAAGCCATCCGCATAACCAATGCAGGCGGGACGCTGAGCATATCTTCACAAACCATCGAGAGGCTTGCGGAACTTGTGGCAAACAGCACGGAGGGCGTGTTCGACATCAGGACATCCGTATTGAATGACGATAACAAGCCGGCGGTGGAGGTAAGGGCGAAGGTCCCCCCGACAGTTTCAATTCCCGAGGTTTCAGCGAGACTTCAGGAAAGCATCCGCAATAAGATAATGGATGCAACGGGAACCGATATAGAGAATATAAGAATACTGATAGACGGAATCGTTGATTCCGAAAAAAAATAGCGGGTAAAAATGGGCAGAACAAAAGACAGGGAAGAAGCTTTCAAGCTGATATATCAGACTGAAATCAACAAAGAGTGCTTTAAAAAACAGCTTGATTATTATTTCGGTGAAAAAGAAATGGCTCCGGCTTCAGCCGCATATATAGACGACATTGTAACCGGCGTCAGGACACGTATCGAGGAAATAGATTCTTCAATAAAAGAGCATCTGGCGGCCTCCTGGAAAATCGACCGCATATCGAAGGTCGACCTGGCGATATTGAGGCTCGGTTATTATGAAATAAAGTACAGGGACGATGTCCCGAAAGAGGTTTCAATAAACGAAGCCGTGGAGCTTGCTAAAAAATACGGTTCCGAGACATCTGCAAGATTTGTCAACGGGATATTGGCAAATATAACCTGACCGGCTTATTATGAAAAAAATTATAACCGTTTCACAACTTAACGCATATATAAAAAACCTTTTTTCATCGGACGGCAACCTTTCCGATATATTGGTTCGCGGCGAAATTTCAAATTTCAAAAGGCATTATTCGGGACACATGTACTTCACATTGAAGGATGAAAACGCAGCGGTTTCCTGCGTAATGTTTTCATCCTATGCAAACCGTGCAGGATTTCTGCCGGAAAACGGGATGCAGGTCACCGCGACGGGTTATGTATCCCTTTATGAAAAAACCGGTTCATATCAGCTGTATGTCACGGGCATGATGGCCGAAGGCGAAGGGGCCTTGTATATAAAATTCGAGAAACTGAAGAAAAAGCTGGCCGAAGAGGGTTTGTTCGATGAAGATGCAAAGAAGCCCCTGCCGTACCTTCCTGAGAAAATCGGAGTTGTGACATCCGCGGGCGGGGCGGTGATCAACGATATAAAGAATGTATTGGACAGGAGGTTTCCCGAATATCACCTGGTATTGTATCCGTCCAATGTACAGGGTAAAGGCGCGGAAAATGAACTGGCTGCCGGGATAAGATATTTCAATAGGGAACATCCGGTGGATGTCATAATCATCGCCAGAGGGGGAGGATCCATTGAAGACCTGTGGCCTTTCAACGAAGAAGTGCTGGCAAGGGAAGTATATAAGTCTCAAATACCAGTCGTATCGGCCGTGGGGCACGAGACCGATTTCACAATTTGCGATTTTGTTTCAGACTTAAGGGCGCCCACACCTTCCGCCGCCGCCGAATTGGTAATACCGGAAAAAAGCCTTTTGAAAGAGAAAATATTCATCCTTTCCCACAGGCTTTCAAACGCAGTCAACAAAAATATAAAGCTTAATGAAGACAGGCTCAACCACCTTTCGCAAAGGCCTGTCATAAAAAGACCTTCCGAAATATTCGACACGGCCGCACTCGCAATGGACAGGATGACGGAAAAAATGGAAGCCGCCATGAACAGGATATATGATAAAAGAAAGGCCGATTTGCAAAAGACCGCGGGAAAACTCGGCATCCTGAGCCCCATGGATACCATTAAGCGGGGTTATGCGGTAATAACGGATCAAGACGGCAAAGTGATTACCGGAATAGGGCGCATGAAGGTCGGCGACATGGTAAATGCGAGAATGAGCGACGGCCGCATTATTGCGGAAGTCCGTGACAAGGAGGCGGATAATGGAAAAGAAGTCATTTGAATCCCTTATGAAGGAGCTCGAGGGAATTGTGAACGACCTGGAAAGCGGGGATATCGAACTTGACAAATCCCTTTCGCTATATAAAAAGGGTGTTGACATCATAGATGAGCTCAATAAGAAGCTTGACGAAGCAAAAAAACAGATAGAAGTGCTGGATAAAACCCGGAAAGGGGAAAATGGCGTTGAATGACCTTTTTGCGCATATAAACAAATACGGTGAATTGACCGGGGAATACATAAAAAAATTTATAATGTCCGATAAGGAAATTCCCGGAAAACTGCGTGAGTCCATGGTTTACAGCATAGACGCGGGAGGTAAAAGGCTGAGGCCCGCATTGCTTTTAGGGACTTATGAAATGTATTCGCAAAATAAATTCGAACAGGCGCTTCCCTTTGCGGCCGCGGTTGAAATGATTCACACCTATTCACTTATCCATGACGACCTTCCATCAATGGATGACGATGATACAAGAAGGGGGATGCCGTCGAACCATGTCGTCTACGGGGAGGCGGGTGCGATTCTGGCAGGCGACGCCCTTTTGAACGCCGCCTTTGAGTGCATGCTTGAAAACATGACAGGTGATATAATCGAGTCGGGAAAAAAGATTGAAGCCGCCCGGATGATAGCCCGCTCGTCGGGTTGCAGGGGCATGGTGGGCGGACAGTCGCTGGATATCGATATGAACGTGAACACAGCCGAAGATGTTCAAAGGATAAATTCGATGAAAACGGGCGCCCTCATAACATCGGCCGTGCAGGCCGGAGCCATACTGGGCGTAGCCGGCGACAGGGACATTGAAGCCCTTGGCGATTACGCGCATCATATAGGCGCAGCTTTCCAGATAACCGATGATATCCTCGATGGAACAGCCGATGAGAAACAGCTTGGAAAACCGGTAAAAAGCGACGAAAAAAACAAAAAGACAACATTGCTGTCGTTGCATGGAGGGGAAAAAAACAAACAGGAGTTAAACCGGCACATAAAGCAAGCGCAAAAAGCTTTGGAAAAACTGGATGTGAATACGTGGTTTTTGAGAGAAACAGCCGAATATATAAAAGACAGGAAGTATTGAGACATGACATTATATGAATTCATTTTTAAATATCAGTATCTGACCATCCCGTTTGTGGCATGGGCATTTGCCCAGGCATTGAAATTTGCAATCGACTACCTGGTCAACAGGGACATCGACTGGAGAAGACTGCTTGGATCGGGTGGAATGCCGAGTTCGCATTCAGCTTTTGTAATAAGCCTGGCCGCTGTCGCCGGAATGGATCTGGGCTTCGATTCACCTTTGTTCGGAATAACAATCGCATTCGCCCTTGTTGTGATGTATGACGCCGCCGGTGTAAGAAGGGCTGCGGGTAAACAGGCGCGCGTTTTGAACAGGATGTTTCATCATACCGAAGGGAAATTCCGGCTTGATGAGGAATTAAAGGAACTAATCGGCCATACTCCCGTCGAAGTAATAGCGGGCGCCTTTTTGGGCCTCGCAATTGCAGTATTATTTATGGCGGTAGTAAAATGATTAACAGAAAAATATTCAAGACAACACCTGTATTGGCAATCTGCCTTTGCATTATCGTATTTTTGAGCGCTTGCGACATTTTTACAGAAAGAATCACACCGGACCCTTCCGGGACACCCGCAAATACAAATGCACCCGATGAAAGCCCGTCGGTCCCACCGACACCGACCGGGCAAACACCCGAACCGACCCCCACCGTTGAACCCACACCGACACCCCCGCCGGCTGAGAATCCGGTCGAAGACCATGCGGCTATAGCAGGACTGCGCACATATATTGAAAGGTATTTTTCCAATTTTGAAGGAAGATACGGATTGACCTTCATAGACATAAACACCGGTTTCTCCTTCGGAATAGACGGTTACGACCAGTACATAGCCGCAAGCACATCCAAGCTGCCCATCAACCTGTACCTGTTCAAAAAACTCGAATCCGGGGAAGTGGACATGGATTTCGAAATGGAATATACGGAAGCCGACCTCGAATACGGCACGGGGCTTGTCATAAAAGGGGAGTACGGGGACAAATATACCGTAGCCAGGCTCATAGAGCTATCACTGGTATACAGCGACAATTGCGCGATCAACATGATAATACGGCTCTGTGGAAGAGACAACATATTGAATTATATGGAAGAACTTGGCGCTACTGTGGACTATGGCGCAAGACACCGGTCATGCCCCGCTGACATGGCGCTGTTCGCAAGGGAGCTTTACAGAAAATACGATGAAAACCCCGAATTATACGGGATAATGGTGAACTATCTTGAAAACACGGTGTTCAACGACAGGATAAACAAGCTCCTGCCCAAGGATGTCCGGGTGGCCCACAAAATCGGAAGCTATTTTGAAGAAAACGCATATAATGACATAGGGATCGTCTTCACGGAAAATCCATATGTGGTTTCATTCATGTCGGAACACACAAGCCCGGATCTCGAGGCCTACGATGTAATAGCCGATGTTTCGCTTATGATATATAAATTCATTCAGGGGGAGAACTATCAAACAAAAATGAATCCCGTGGTCGAAGCCCGTCCCGAGGCATTCAACTTCAAGTATGATGTGATCAACCCCACGGGCGCCGACTTCTATAAGGATTTGATATTTTCAGGACCGGAGGACTACGCAACAGCCGAAGGGGTGCTCACTTTCAGAGGCAACAACTACAGGGACGCAGGCGCATACGGAAGCGTCGATTCGATTCAGGGGAAGCTTGAAGTGGAATGGTCATTCGATGTGGGTGTAATAGACAACTGGCCGGGAACGGGCTGGACGGGGCAGCCGTCGATTATAAACTGGCCTGCCCGAACAACGGACAAAATGAATGTCTATCCCGACTTCAAGGGGAAGGACCTGAAAGAAGTGATTTATGCCGCAATGGACGGATACATCTACTTTTGCGAGCTTGAAACAGGGGAATGGACCCGGCCGCCCATAGAAATAGGCTTCACCACAAAGGGAAGCGTATCTGTGGATCCGCGGGGCATCCCCATACTTTACACAGGCCAGGGGGTGGACTACAACGGCGATGTTTACGGAATGCCCAAATACAGGATATTCAGCTTGATCGACCAGAGCCTGATATATGAAATACCGGGCAGGGACCCCCATGCATACAGAGGCTGGTACGCATTTGATTCATCCGGCCTTTTACATACGCCCACCGACACTTTTATTGAGTGCGCGGAGAACGGACTGGTGTATATAATGAAAATGAACACGTTATACGATGAAGAAGCCGGCACGGTTACAGTCAATCCCGAAATAGTGAAATACAGGTACGCAAACCCCATAAACGGAAGGCTTGGAATTGAAAACTCGCCGGCGATATATAAAAACTACATGTTCTTTGCAGACAACGGAGGCCTTTTACAGTGCATCGACCTAACCAAACTCGAGCCCGTGTGGATGGCCGACCTGGGTGACGATATAGACAGTACAATCGTAATCGAAGAGACATCCGAAGGCGTATTCATATATGCGTCAGATGAGCTGGATCTGCGGGGGAAACATGCGGTTGCCGAAGGGGCAACCCCCTGGGAGGTGGTAATGGACTCCCGGGTGCGAAAATTCAATGCGATGACCGGGGAACTCATATGGGAAAAGGCATACCCCTGCTATTATGACTCATACATAAACGGCGGTTTCCTTGCGACCCCTGTGTTAGGGAAAAACGACATATCGGACAGGATTATAACAATGGTGGCAAAAACCGGATCACCGCTTGGAGGCAGACTTGTTGCGCTGGACAAAAAGACGGGCGGTGAGATATGGGCATACGATGTCCCCAACTACGGATGGAGCTCACCGGTTTCGATATACGACAAAACCAATCAGAAAACCTATGTGCTATATTGCAACTTCAGCGGGATGATCCGCCTGATCGACCCCGTCGACGGAAGACTTCTAAGCGAAGCAAGTCTTGGAGCAAACATAGAATCCACCCCGGCGGTTTATGACGACATGGCCGTAGTGGGCTCCTACGAAAAGAAAATTTTCGGGATAAGGATAAAATAACCGGAAAATCACAATATGAAAACCCCTTGAAACAAAACGAAGCCGTCTAATGGCCAATTTGTTTTTTTATGCTTGTTTTTAGATGCGGTTTATTTTAATATATATAGTTGAAACATAAATATAAAAAAGCGCCTAAAGGGCATTGGAGATTGAACATGATAAAAAAGTATAAAACCAGGATGAGTATCAAGGATGCGGAGGAATTCAAAAAAATCCAGGACGATTTCGGAGTGGAAATCCCCGTCAACATGGAGACGGACGTATCCAACTTCAAAAAGCCTCTGGAAATATACGGCAAATCGCTTCCGAACCGGTTTTGCGTGCAACCCATGGAAGGCTGCGACGGCGATTCGAAGGGAAACCCCTCGGAGCTCACCATAAGGAAATACAAAAGATTCGCAGCGGGCGGGTCCGCCATGATATGGCTGGAGGCGACAGCCGTCGTACCCGAAGGAAGGGCGAATCCGAGACAGCTTTGGATAAACAGGGACAGTGTCGAAGGATTCAAAAGACTTGTCGGGGAAATCAGGGAGAGCGCCCGCGATGAAAACGGTGAAAAACACGATGTTTTCCTTGTCCTTCAACTTACACATTCGGGAAGATACAGCAAACCTACGGGGAAAGCCGAACCTATCATAATGCATCATTCACCTGTATTGGATCCAACCCACGGATTAACACAAGATTATCCGTTGGTCACAGACGGATATCTTGATGATTTGCAGGGGAAATTCGTCGAAGCGGCCAAACTCGGTGTGGAATGCGGATTCGATGCAGTCGATGTAAAATCATGTCACGGATATCTGCTGCATGAGATGATGTCCGCATATACCAGGGAAAACAGCAAATACGGCGGAAGCTATGAAAACAGAACCAGATTCATAAAAGAGACCATAGGCAAGATGAAAAAAGCCATCCCCGGTGTCAGGATAACATCCAGATTGAATGTCACCGACGGATATCCCTACCCCTACGGATTCGGAATGAAAACCGACGGAAGTTATGAAAACGACCTCACTGAAGCGGTCGAATTGATGGATGAACTGAAAGAGCTCGGAGTCGAGCTTATAAATATCGCAATCGGAAATCCATATTACAACCCGTATTACGAAAGGCCGCATGATTTCCCTATTCAGGGATTTGAACTCCCTGAAGAGCACCCGCTTGTCACATTGGAGAGGAATATCGACATAACTACCGAACTTGCCCGCAAATGTCCCGATATGAAACTGATATCTTCGGGAACCAGCTGGCTCAGGCAGTTGAACATGAACCTGGGCGATTATCTGCTTGAGAACGGTCTGGCGGACATGCTTGGCCTGGGAAGACTTGCTCTTGCAAATCCGAATTTCGCGAATGAATTCCTGTCAACCGGAGAGCTGAAAAAGAACAGGCTTTGCATAACATGTTCCTCCTGCACCCAGATGATGAGGGACGGAATGGTTTCAGGCTGCGTCATAAGGGATTCGGAAGTATATGAGCCCATATACTACCAGGGAAGGCTCGGGAACGAGGAATATATAAGGGACATGGCCGATTCCTGCAGAAACTGCTGGG
>CAZWVS010000001.1:0-46366 GCA_964636935.1 uncultured Clostridiaceae bacterium | reverse complement strand
AACCCTCATAACCAGCTTGGGAAGCTGGTGTTCTACCACTGAACTACACCCGCAGATTGAAACCCAAGGCGCTTTGCCGCCTTTTCAAATAAATCGGGAACCCCTGCATATATGTATATTTTATTATATCAATTAACCGCATTGTGTCAATTGACAATTATGCTTATCGGCAGCCTCGCACGTTTTTGACGGCTTGCCGCCACCGGTCGAGTTTTTTCATCCTCACATTTTCATCGCATTCCGGCACGTAGGTTTTGTCTATGGGCATAAGCGCAGCTATTTCATCTTTGCTTTTCCAGAAGCCCGTTGCAAGGCCTGCGAGAAATGCCGCTCCCAGTGCTGTGGTTTCCCGAACGACCGGCCTTACGATTTCAACGCCGATTAGGTCCGCCTGGAACTGCATAAGGAATCCGTTTGCGCTCGCTCCCCCGTCGACATGCATGCTGTTTAATTCTATTCCGGATTCATTCATCATCACTTCTATGATTTCCGCGCTTCTGTATGCAACGGCCTCAAGGCCGGCCCTTACTATATGCTCGCGGGATGTCCCCCTTGTTATACCTGTTATCGCCCCTCGCGCATACATATCCCAGTAAGGGGTCCCCAGACCGGTAAAAGCAGGCACAAAATATACCCCGCCGGTGTCTTCAACGGATTTTGCCATTTCCTCGCTTTTTGCAGCACTGTCCAGAACACCCAGATTGTCCCGCAGCCACTGGATTACGGAACCCGCGTTGAAAACGCTCCCTTCAAGGGCGTATTCGGTTTTCCCGTCAATTCTCAATGCTACAGTTGTAAGAAGCCCGTTTCCCGAAGAGACTGCGATGTCACCGGTGTTCATCAATATGAAGCATCCCGTCCCATATGTGTTCTTAGTGTCGCCTTTTTTGAAACAACATTGCCCGAATAGGGCTGCCTGCTGATCCCCGGCGATACCTGCAACTGGTATTTTTTCTTCATCAATCTGATAATGGAACACAATTCCCGAAGAATCGATTACTTCCGGCAGTATTTCCATCGGGATTTCCAGCATCCCGCAAAGCTGTTCATCCCACTTGTTCTTTCGTATGTTGTATAACATGGTTCTTGATGCGTTTGTCTCGTCGGTCACATGCACTTTCCCTTTGCTCATGCGGTACATGAGCCATGAGTCAACCGTTCCTGCGGCAAGTTCGCCTGTCCGGGCAAGCCGAGCGGCTTCCGGAACATTGTCCAAAATCCATTTTATTTTTGTTGCGGAAAAATACGCATCCGGTAAAAGACCGGTCTTTTGCTTGATTTTTTCGGAATAGCCCCTGCTTTTGAGGTCTTCGCATATTTTTGCCGTCCGTCTGCATTGCCATACTATTGCGTTGTATACGGGCTTTCCCGTCTTTTTATTCCATAATACCGTGGTTTCCCTTTGGTTGGTGATGCCTATGGCCTGGATTTCACAGGACTTTATATCATTTTTGGAAATGAGCAGCTCCAAAGCTTCCATCTGGCTGTTGAATATGTCCTCCGGATCATGTTCCACCCATCCCGGCTGGGGGAAAATTTGTCTGAATTCTACATTTTCAGTCCCCACGGGCATCCCGTCCCTTCCAAAAGCTATCGCCCGCGAACTTGTTGTTCCCTGATCAAGCGCTATTACATATTTTTTCATATTCAATTTACTCCTCCGGCATGGACTGCTTTCATTTTATCACATCCTCCCCGCCATGCCCCGCTTTTAGGGCACCCTTTGATTTCGTTTAGCGTTCAGGGCACCCTTTATCGATTTATAACGTGATTTTTTTAGGGCACCCTTTATTTTGTTGAAACATATTCATTTCTTTTAACCGTTTTTTGGCACCCTTTTGTCCATTGTTTTTTAGGGCACCCTTTTATCCATCTTTTTTAGGGCACCCTTTTATCTATCTTTTTTTAGGGCACCCTTTGAATATTTTTCTCAGGGTGTCATTTGATTGAGAAAAACCGCCCTTTTACGGACGGTTGTTTTTCACTGTTTTTTCAATTTTTTGACGGCTTCTTTGAAAACCCTACCCCTTATTTCGAAGTTGGGGAACATATCGTAACTTGCGCTGGCGGGAGACAGGATCACCACGTCCCCCTGTGCAGCCATTTTGCTTGCTACCTCCACCGCCTCTTCAATCGAAGCGACCTCCTTGACGGGAACATCCCCGCCTTTGCCTGTTTTCTTTTTGGCGGCTTCAAATGCCTTTTTGATTTTAGGAGCCGTTTCACCCAGCAATATCAACCCTTTGACTTTTTCGATTATCAACGGACCCATCATGTCATATGAAATCTTCTTGTCATATCCGCCTGTTATAAGGATCAACCTGCCTTCGAATGCGTGGAGGCTTGCCTTAGTCCTTGTTGGCGAACTGCCTATGGAGTCGTTGTAATACCACACGCCTTTAACCTTCATCACGGGTTCTATCCTATGCTCAACCCCTTTGAATGTCCTTGCTACATCAATCATGCTTTGCACATCAACATATTCGTAAACAGCGGCTATGGCTGCCATAAAATTCTCCACATTGTGTATTCCCCTTACGGCTATTTCGGATGCCGGGAACAAATCACTGATCCCGTCTTCATCGGAATATTTGATTATGCCGTTTTGCAGGAAGACGCCCTTTTTCGGCACGGCTCTTCTTGAAAACCAGATGATA
The DNA here is from genome assembly GCA_964636935.1 of uncultured Clostridiaceae bacterium. Taxonomy (GTDB): domain Bacteria; phylum Bacillota; class Clostridia; order DUPQ01; family DUPQ01; genus JAFGQE01. The sequence goes on along the minus strand of CAZWVS010000001.1, from coordinate 43,709 downwards.
TGGGCATCGGCGTCGTTTGCGAAATTTTTCGTGGTTTTGTTGTCCAGGTTCAACACCAGCACATCATCGGGTTTTTGATATCTGTAAATGTTTTGTTTGGACCATATATATTCGTCGATAGCCTTATGGAAATCCAGATGGTTGGGAGATATGTTTGTTATGACCGCTATATCGGGACTTTTGTCCCTGATGGTCTGGAGCTGGAAGGATCCAAGCTCGAGCACAACCATGTCCTTGCTTTTAATCAAATCGAGCTTATCAAAAAGAGGGGTTCCTATATTGCCGCCCACCCAGACTTTGAATCCCTGCTTTTCAAGCATTTTGCCGATTACTGTAGTTGTTGTTGTTTTGCCGTCGCTGCCGGTGACTGCCACCATTTTTGCGGGACACATTTTCATGAACACTTCCATTTCACTCGTTATCAGTGCGCCTCTTCTTATTTCATCAATAAAGGGTTTGATATCCGGCCTTATGGCCGGTGTTTTAAAGATAATTTCATAGCCTTTTAGATTCTCCAGATATTCGGGGCCTGTATGAAAGCTGACATTTTCGTATTTTTCGAACTCTTTTATAAAGGACTTCAGTTTTTCATACGGGGCTGAATCGAATCCGGTTATCTCGACTCCCAAGTCAGCCAGATACTTAAAAAGAGGCCGGTTGCTTATACCCAGACCCACCGCGGCAACCTTTTTGTTTCTTATCTGTTTCTTATATTCCTCAAAAGCCTTATTCATGAAAATCCTCCAAATTTAATATTGTAATGAACATTCATTTCCTTTATAATAGCATATGCATGCGAGAATGGTGGAACTGGCAGACTCGCTAGATTCAGGTTCTAGTGTACGCAAGTACGTGTGGGTTCGAATCCCACTTCTCGCACCAGAGGAGCGTTTTATTCAATTGAACGCTCCCTTTTTTTATCCGTAAAAGGGTGTAACCGCCTTGCTCCGGATTCCACGTTTTTCCGACAACTGCATGCATTTCCCAACCCCCGTCCGGTCAACCGATTTTCACAATCGCCTTAACCACTTCATCCTTGTTATTCATGACATACTTCATGGCCTTGTCAATATCCTCGAAATCAAAGGAGTGGCTTACAATACCCTTTATGTCGATTTTCCCGTCCGCAACAAGTTTTATGGCTGTCGGAAAAATGTTGCGATATCGGAAAATTGTTTTAAAATCCAGTTCTTTGCTTATCGCCCTGTTCATGTTTACGGACACATTCGATTCCGAGCCCATCCCCACCATGACAATAACCCCTCCCTTTTTCGTATTGTCTATGACATCTGCAATGGTTTGGTTGACACCGACGCAGTCGATCGATGTGTCCACACCCTTGTCCCCTGTCAAATCCGCAATGAGCTCATGCAGATTTTGCTCCATGGGATTTACAGCAAAGTCGGCTCCCAACCTTTTTGCGGCCGCCAGCCTGTTTCCCATAACATCGGTCATAATTATTTTCGAAGCCCCGAAAGCCCTGCAAGCCAGCATTGTCACCAGACCTATGCAACCTGCGCCGGTGATCAAAACCGCGTCACCCGGTGAAACACCCGCCCTCTTTGCCGCATAGATTCCTATTGAAAGCGGTTCCAGCAAAGCGCCTTCGACATTAGATACATTTTCGGGCAGTTTGAAAACCATATCCGCAGGATATGATATGTATTCACAAAAAGCGCCGTCCACCGGAGGTGTTGCCATAAACGTCATTTTGTCACACAGGTTATATCGCCCTTCTTTACAGAAACTGCACTTGTTGCATGCGTATCCGGGTTCGGGGACAACCCTGTCGCCCTTTTGAAAACCTTCCACGCCTTCTCCTGTTTCAACAATGACACCGGCGCACTCGTGGCCGAGTATTAGCGGCTTTTCAACGACAAAATCACCGATTTTTCCATGTTCATAATAATGCACATCGGATCCGCAAATCCCGACATAATCAATCTTAATCAGTACATGTCCAGCCCCTGCTTCGGGTTTATCGATATCTTCAATTTCAATCCTGCCGATTTCCTTCAATACCGCCGCTTTCATATAAACCTCCCGGATATTTGTCCCATATCGACATTATATAACAAAACAGGCTGCTAAATATACCTACCTTGTCCAATTCCGCTTTTAACCGAGAAAAAAGGACTGCTCACGCAGTCCTTTGATAAATAGTGTTTTTATTTCAATTATTCGGTTTTTTCTGTTTCTTCTGTTTTTTCTTCGACTTCTTCGGTGGTTTTGTCTTCATCCGCTTCTTCAGATTCAAGATCAATACCAGATAAAAGGTCTCCAAGGGTGTTATTGAAATCTTCCTTGTGGCTCGTGGGAAGCCTGTCTCCGCTTCTGGAGCTTGCTTTACGTTTTCTAGGTGCCCTTTTGGGTTTTTGTTCATCGGACCCCGTAGTTTCATTTTCAGCTGCTTCCTTTTCCTCTTCGGAGACTTCGGGGTCAATGGGCTTGACAGCTTTTATGCTTGCATTGATTTTTCTTTTCTCAATGTCCACATCCACAATAGCCACATCGACTTCCATGCCTTCGCTGAGCACTTCATCAGGGGTCGCGAGCCTTTTATTCGATATCTGGGATATGTGCACAAGGGCGTCAATCCCCTCTTCCAGCCTCACAAATGCTCCAAAGGGCAGTATTCTTACGATTTTCGCTTTAACTATGTTTCCGCTGGCGTATTTCTCTTCCGCGTCGTACCAGGGGTTGTCTTCTTCCCTTTTATAACCAAGGGATATCTTCTTTTCCTCCCTGTCGAAATCCTTAACATAAACCACTACATCCTGATCCACTTCGAACATGTCGCTTGGATGGTCGATCTTGGTCCAGGACATCTCTGTTATGTGCAGGAGCCCATCTATTCCTCCGACATCGACAAATGCGCCAAAGTTGGTTAGGCTCTTGATACGGCCGTTGATGACACTTCCGATCTCGAGTTTGCTCCAGACTTCTTTTTCAAGTCTTTCATTTTCCTCTTCTATGACCGCTTTTGCAGAAAGAATCAGTTTTTTGCGCCTTCTGTCGTTTTCAATTATTTTTACTTTTAGCTTTCTTCCGACATATTTATTTAAATTTCTTACAAATCTGTCACTGACAAGCGATGCCGGCATGAACCCGTTGACTCCGAATACATCCAGTATAAGCCCGCCTTTTACAACCTCTTTGACTTTTGCTTTAAAAGTCTCATTGTTGTCAAAAAGATCGTTCACCTTGTCAAAAGCCTTTCTCTCATCGGCTCTTCTCTTTGAAAGATAGACAATGCCTTCGGCATCCTTGACCTTGGACACCACCGCTTCAACTTCGTCGCCTTCCTTGACCTTCGGTTTACCATCTGCGTCCTTCGGGAATTCATCGATGTTTATCGTACCGTCGATCTTGTAGCCGACATCCAGAAACACTTCCTGGTCGTTCAGGCTGATAACCTTCCCTTTTATCAGCTGACCGTTCCTAAGCTCAACCAGGGATTCTTCCAGGGCTTTCTCAAACTCGGTGCTCGATCCCTGTTTTACTTCTTCACTCATATATTCCAATACCTCCTTGACAGTCCGGTCCGGAGTCGAGGCCCCGGCCGTTATGCCTATATAATTACACCCGATAATTATATCGGGTGATAATTCACTAGCTTCTTCAACCCAATAGGTCTTTACGCAATGCCGACGGCAGATTTCAAAAAGCTTTCCCGTGTTTGAGCTGTTTCTGCCGCCCACGACAATCATTATATCAGCTTTTTTTGCCATTTCAACCGTTTCAAGCTGTCTTTTTTGCGTAGCCTTGCATATTGTATCAAATTTTTCCATATTTGGGAATCTATCTTTTAAAATATTATAGATTTCTTCGTAATTATTCAAATTTGCCGTTGTTTGGGCTATCAGGCAGAGATTTGAACCCTCTGCCTCCAGTTCCTTCGCCTGCTCCTTGTTTTCTATGATTATCGCCTCATTGTTGCAATATCCGTTGATGCCTATTATTTCAGGATGCACGGGTGAACCGAAAATTATTATTTTTTTACCCTTTTCATGAATTTTTTGAACCAGTTTGTGAATGTTGTGCACATACGAGCATGTGGCATCATGCAGGACTACCCCTCTACGTCTTGCAATTTCGTAAGACTCGGGCGGTTCTCCATGCGCCCTTACGATAAAATGACCCCCTTCGGGGATTTGAGACACGGAATCAACCCTCACCAAGCCGCGGCCTAAAAGATCCTTCATCACAACGGGATTGTGAACAATGTCGCCGGTTGCGTATGCAATCTCGTTATTTTCAAGTATCCTTTTTGCTTCTTCAACAGCCCCCGAAACACCGAAACAAAAACCTGCGCTGTCCGCAACTTCAATTTTCAATACCGTACACCTCCTCAAGGGAGTATATACGTTTCATTATTTCATCGATCTTCTGCTCGTAAACCTCTATGGAATATCTTTCGCCTTTTTTGAGCCCCAGGTCGAAGGGCTTTCCCATATATGTTGTGATTTTGTGAAACGGTTTCATTTTGCCCTTTATATATACCGGTATTATTTCAGCCTCCGACATTGCAGCGAGCATGGCGGCGCCTTTTCTTGCCCGTAATGTCTGTCCCGGTTTTTCCCTTGTCCCCTGCGGGAATAATACAATCACATGCCCATTTTTCAAATGCCTGAGCGCAGTTTTTATGCTTTTAAGGTCACCCTTTCCCCTGTCTATGGGAAAAACATCCATTATATTCATGAAAAATCTTGAAACAGGTTTTTCGAACAATTCCTTTTTGCCCATGAAATACATCCAACGCTTCCTGCCTATGCAGCCCACGATCGGTATGTCCACAAAACTCCTGTGGTTGGAGCAGACGATATACGCCCCTTCTTTTGGAAGCCTTTTTTCGCCTCTGTATCTGACCCAATATATGGAATGTATGAAAACACGTGCCACGAACCGCACAAATCTTTGAGCAAGCCTATGCCTCATCTATATAACCTGCCATTTCTTCCACCATTTCATCTATGGTTTGATTGGTGGTGTCGATCAGTATTGCATCGTCAGCCTGCTTAAGCGGAGACATTTTCCTGCTTGTATCGTTGTTGTCCCTGTACTTTATATCTTTAATTATATGGTCAAAATCCGCTTCGATCCCCTTTTCTTTCATTTCCTTGAAACGCCTTTTGGCTCTTTCATCAACCGTTGCCGTGAGAAAGAACTTGTATTTTGCATCCTTTAGGACATATGTGCCTATGTCCCTTCCGTCCATAACGACTGTTTGCTCGGAAGCGATTCTCCTCTGCATCTCAACCATCTTCCCTCTCACCGAAGGGAACACGGCGACATCGGAAGCTCCGATGGATACTTCCGCCGTTCTGATAAGCCCGTTCACAGGTTCTCCGTCAAGATATATCATCTGCCCCTCTTCACTGAAATCTATATCTATGCGGATGTCCTCAACCAAGTTGGTTAGTGCCTGCTCGTTCTTTGTATCGATGCCTTTTCTGATAGCCTCAAGGGCTACAGTGCGGTACATCGCTCCTGTGTCCAGGTATATGGCGCCCAGCTTTTTCGCAAGTATTTTTGCAGCGGTGCTCTTACCCGCACCGGCCGGACCGTCTATCGCTACAGCAAATGTCATAATCCCTCCATGTGTTTTTATTCTTACCCTGTTTACAGTCTTTTTAAAATATTAACACCATTATATTAAATCAAAGCTCATTTTACAATGAACTGTTCGGCTTAATACATTTTCATTCAAATCCCCTCTTTAGCCCTCTATAGGGCACCCTTTGTTCGCTTCTCGTTCAGAACGCTCTTTGCCCGCATGAAACCTTGTTTCTATTTAGGGCACCCTTTGTTTTTTTCTTGTTCCAAGTGCCTTTTTTACCGCAATTAAACTTTGCTTTCATTTAGGGCACCCTTTGTTCAATCCTTGTTTTTAGCGCTTTTTTACCCGTCTTGAAACTTTATTTCTGTTTAGGGCACCCTTTGTTCGCTTCTCGTTCAGAACGCTCTTTGCCCGCATGAAACCTTGTTTCTATTTAGGGCACCCTTTGTTCAATCCTTGTTTTTAGCGCTTTTTTACCCGTCATGAAGCTTTATTTCTGTTTAGGGCACCCTTGTTTTACTTGTTTTAAAATTTAGGGCACCCTTTGTTTTACAGCGGCGGGGTTTCTGATAAAATGGAATTGATACATGCGACGGAGGTTTTGATTAAATGAAAAAACTGCTTGATTCGGGGATAACGATGCACAAGGGGCGCCCCACCATAACGATTGACGGGGAGCATTTCGCTCCTGTGATATATTCGCTTACGGACTGCCCCGGCGGAAGGCTCTCATATGAGGAGACGCCGGCGGACGCCATAAGGCGTTTTGCCGAAAGGGGGTTCAAGCTTTTCCAGCTTGACATATGGCTGGACGACATGTGGTTTCCCGACGGCGGTTTCGACATAACCATAGCCCGGAAGCAGATCCGCGGTGTTACCGACATCTGTAGTGACGCGAAAGTTTTCTTCCGTTTTCACACGACACCTCCGAAATGGTGGAATCATGAAAATCCGGATCAGCTCACCGGGTTCGCTGATACAAAAGCCGGGCCTGAAAAAGACATTCCCGGAGTTCAGAGATATCTCATCCAGGATTTGCGCCCCGTTTACCGTCACAGCTTCGCTTCGGAAAAATGGCTTGAGGATTCGACCAGGATGTTAAGGCTCTTCCTTGAAGAGCTGTCTGCGACTCCCGAAGCGGCCTCCCTTGCCGGGATTCAACCGGCGACCGGCGTTTACGGAGAGCATCACTATTGGGCATTCAATTCACACGAGCCGGACACCGGGGAATGCATGCAAAAAGCCTTCAGTGAATATCTAATAAAGAAATATCTTGACGACAGGGCCCTTCAAAAGGCATGGGGGCGAAAAGACGTCAAAATAGAAACAGCGTGTGTGCCGGATATGGATCAGAGATTGAACAACCGCGACGGAATCTTCAGAGACCCGTTGCTGGAAAGAAATATGAGCGACTATTACGACTGCCAGCACAGCCTGGTTTCTGAAAGCATAGTGCATTTTTGCAGGACGGTTAAGAAAAACTGGCCTGCCCCAATAATAACGGGCGCTTTCTACGGTTACTACATATCGCTTTTCGGACGCTCCGCGGCGGGCGGTCATCTCGACGAACAGACCATACTAAAAAGCGAATATGTCGACTGTATGTGCGGCCCGCAGGCCTATGACGGGCAGCTGCGTTCGCTTGGAGGTGCAGGCGCGAGCAGAGGGCTGCTCGAATCCGCCTTCTTGCATGGCAAATTGTGGATTGACGAAATGGACCAGCCGGAGCACACAGGGACAATAATGGGGGGAATGCCGGTTTTTGAAAAATATGAATCGAAACAGGTGTTGAGGAGAAACACCATGTTCCCCCTTATAAAGGGCGGAGGATTGTGGTATTACGACTTCGGGCCGTACAACACTACGGGCTGGTGGGCCGACAGGGATTATGCCGACGAAATAGCATCCCTTAAAAACCTTACCGAAAAATATATGGAGGCGGAATATGCCAACCCTTCGGATGTCCTCCTTGTCTTCGACACACAGGTTTTCAAGCACACCGCCCTGAACTCCCAAAAGGATCCCATAACTGACGCCGCATGCATAAATATCGCTTACCCGGCGGCTTTAAAGAGCGGAGCTTCCGTCGACGCCATATATCTAAGCGATATTGAAATAGCGGATCTTTCAAGATATAAATGCGTAGTCTTAATGAACACATTCCTTTTGACAAAAAAACAGCGCGACTATATAAAAAAGAAGGCATACGGCGGCGATAGTCATATAATCTGGTTTTATGCCCCGGGGTATCTGGACGGCGATTCTTCCGACATTTCCCTTGTCAGCGATATAACCGGGTTCGAATTGTACAGGGAGACCTATGGCGGCGCGCCTTCGATAAATTATGCAAATCTGACATACGGTTTTCACGGTTTATATGAAAAGATGTATAAGACGCCTTCTGAATTTCCCGAAACTGATATATTCATCCCAAAGGGTAGGAAATCCCCCGCGCTGGTGAGCCGTAAAGCTGAAAACCATACTGTATGGTTTTCATCTCTTCCTTTTACAACGCCTGAAATTTTCGCAAAGATATTCAAAAAGGCCGGGGTGCATCTGTATACCGGACCCGGAGACTCGCTCATATCGGGGATGGGCCTTATCTCAATTCACACAAAAGAAGGCGGCGGCCGAACCGTCACCCTCACAAACGGCAAAAATGTAAACATCGATTTAACTCCTGCGGAAACCGTGCTTCTCGACAGCGCCACAGGGGAGATTTTGAAAAGAGGATGAAACTATAATTTTCGAATGCCCGCCAAACCCCTGCAGGTCCCCCCGCCTTTGGGTATGCCTGTGATGTCCAGTCTTAGGAAGTATTCGCTTCTTGAGTTGATCTTCGATAATTTCAACGGATATTCAGCCCACGGCTTCCAGACCGACAACCTCATTAATTCGGCATTCGAACGGGCGACGGTTTTTCTTCCGCCCGCCCTTTGCCTTTCAACCAGGCAGATACTGTTTATGTCGCTTCCCGAATCGCTTTCGACAAAATCCAGCGATACGCTGTACCGGCCGAAGCCGTTTTTACGCATGTAGTCGGTGACATCCAACTCGACAATCGCATTTCCCCTGTCGTCAAAGGTGTTTTCATCCCATTCCCCGACCGCTTCCACGGTTTCATGCATGTCATCCGTTTTCACGCCTGTCCTGTCAAAGTATCTTTTGAATCCGTCAAGGGCCCTGTACAGCACCATAGCCGTGTCCACGACACGGTACATGGGTGTCTCGCCTTCCGGCATTATTGACCTGTTCCATTTTGTTATTGATTTATGCATCATGGCCGCCGCTTTTCTTAGCCGGGTGAACCTTTCCATCAGCATTTCGGTATCGATGCTTTGTTTTTCAAGTTCCAAGAGAAAGTCCGTTATGCATATGTATGCCTCCAGACCGGCAGCCGTACATCTTGCCTCGTATTTAAAAACTTTGGAACCGGAGCCTTTCGCGGCAACTTCGGCCCGCTTCGCCTTATCCAGGAGCTTTTGTGGATTTTTAACGGGTATCAATTCGGCCATTTCAAAACGGTGGTCGTCTATGTCCGCCCTACCCCTCAAAATCAAAGGATAATTGTAACAAAGCCTTAACAGTAATTTGCTCTGGGCCAGCTGCCAGGCGGGTTTTTCAATCAGCTTCAAAAAATCGACGAATTCTTTTGGGGATATCCCTTCGTTTTTCGCATAAGCCGCAGCGAAATCCCATTTCTTTCTGCCTTTCGGATTCCATAGCCACTCAGCAAAAGCCATTATGTTGAATTCGTGGTATCTGTTTGAAGGCACCGCATAACCTATGACCCTGTTAAGGTTTTTTTTGGCGAATTCATCACATCTGTATTTGATAAAGGCAGGGGCCGTCCATGGGAAAACCATCCTCCATGAGTGTGTCAGCTGCGGATACACCCCCAGTTTCCCGCCTTTTTCCGCAAATTCCGTCAATTCAGGTAAAATCATGGGATATTTCCCGGAGTCGTAAGTTCTCCCACCGTCATAATATGTAAGTGCGACCCCTTCGGGAATCATTTTTACAATTTCCCCTGTGACCTCGAAACTTCCCTGGGACAGCATCACTCCAAGCTCGATTTTCGGGTTCTTCTCCTTAAGCCTCCGATAGGCCCTTAAGATGCATGCCGTTTCAAGCTGATAAGGTTCAGCCCCCTTGCATTGGTCGCAGTAGCAGGGCGTGGACTCTTCGGACAGCCAGACAAGTATTTTTTTCACATGGCTGTTTTCAGCGATTCCGGCAAACCACTCGAATATCAAATCCTCGGTTGCTTTCTTGCTCATGCACAAACCCGGGAAATAGTCGCTCCTGTTTTTTCTTTCATCGGAGGGGACATTCAGTATATCCAGCCTGTTCTCCAAAAACCCCCTTCTTGATATCTGTTCAAGATGCGGGATTGTCGCCATGATGTCAACTCCGAGTTTTTCCGCATCCCTATACAGCCTTTCATTGTGTGTGACGCACGCTTTGCCGGATTCATCGGCAAAAACCCGGACTTTGCCGTCAAGCGCATTCAACTTATATTGGTGGGTCCAGAACAGGTCGCAATTCGAGTCCCCTCCCCATTGCCCCCTGAAAGGGATTTCCGGCCAGTCGGCTATGTCAAGCACGGGGATTGTCACCGAGTCGCCGTTGAATTCCACGGCCTGCCTGAGGGTTAGCGCAGCATAAATCAATCCGGTATCATCGTATGCCGCCAGGTCCACACCCTCGTATACGCCTTTTCTTATTCGGGATTTTATGACATAGGCCTGCTCTTTGTTTTTTGCCTTCTTCAATTTTTTCAATAATTTCGAATCGGATTTCTTTTTGAATAATTTGAGTTTTATAACAAAATCAGCGGGTATCTGACCCGGCATTGTAAATTTGGATAAGATTTCGCCGGCTGTTTCCAGCTGCGGCGTCATTTCGCCGGGCATCTCGACCCTGATGCGTGAAACACTGTATTCTACACCGCTTGAACACTTGATCTTTCTCGGTAAGGGGATGATGTTTTCCGCCAGCTCTTTTTTATTCATTGCCTGCACCTCGTTCACGTATACCCTGTATTGTTACAATATTATGATAACACAGGCACGATAAAGGGGCGAATACAAATTTCGTTCAAACCCCTGATCTCAAACCTTTGAAATCGAGCGCAACAAAACATGGTCGCACATCTTGTGATGAATATAAGCGATGCACCGGATCAGATTCCAAATCTTCTTTTTCCCTTTTTATCACTGTCGTACTTGATGTTGACAAGCCTTTTGTAATCTTCTGATAGATTATCGGTGCCCACCGGCGTGTGAACCCCTTCGACAAATGTTTCGACTGTGTTTTTTGTGCCGTCGGACACATCCATGTCAGAAGGATCTGTGAAGAAAACACCGGGCTCGTGCTTGTTTTTTCTTTTCATACCCTATCACCTTCCCGACTAGAATATACCCCCGAAAGGGGATATATTACCGAAGCACTTTAAAAATAGAAAAAAAGGGCGTTATTCGGCACTTTGAAGAGTTGTCATGTCATTGATCAGTTTTATTGTCGTCCTTTCCTGCAGTTTTGCGGCGAAACCCGTGAAAACAATATATTCCATATTGCGAAAATCGATTTTTCTGAAACCTTTATTTATGGGCATGCCGTAATACAGGTCGGGGAAATCATGATCATATTCATGAATGAGCATCCTGCTGTGTTCTTCCGGTGTTATGAACTTTTTAAAGCTGCTTATAAGACCGGTCTCGGGAAGCGCTTCCAATATCCATTCGGTTCCCACGACAGCCTCAGCTTCATATTCGCTGACAGTCCTGGCCACCTCGGCGGGCTTGCCTGCTATGTTCCTGTATACAGTCGTATCGGGAGGATAATCGATATGGTGCTCGGCCTTTATGCCGTATGTCCCCAGAAAACCGATATTCAATTCATATACCGTGATCCCCTCATCATCGGCATATACCAGCTCGATGTCGTCATGTGTTTTTATGTTGAGCAGCAACAGGCTGACAAAAAACACTACGACAACAGCCCAGCCGAAAAATTTCATCCCTTTCTTGCCGCCGTACTCCTTGTCGTAGGAGGATACGTTGTAAAGCTTGCCCAGGGTCTTGCCGGCCTCATCCAAATCGTGATTGTTTCGTTCTTCACTCATATATCTCGACTCCGTAATCCAAAATAAATATAACCTGTAGCTGGGTTTGCCGAATAACTTGAAAACGCCCCGCTTAAATTTTATTCATTTTCACGTCGCTCGGGTACAAGCTTTTCCCGGTGAAGGCGTATAAACCCTTGAACCTTTTCAGACCTTGATGCCTCGCTTTGCCCGATTCAGCCCGCCGGCAATAAGGGCCATGTTGTGAAAACTTTTATATGATTCATGTTTTCAACCCATGCGGCTACAGCCGGTTCTGAATTTGAAATCCCGTGTCATTCAGCAGTCACTAACTATTATAACATATTGAAAACCGCCCTAAAACTTCGATGTCATTTCATGAAAACGGGACTTATCCATGCTGCCTGTCCGTTCACCTGCCTTATGACCGCATGGAAGAAGTCGCCGGGCTCGGCCTTTTGCGCAGATGCCATTTCAATTGTATACAATCTCTCGGGGACCGCCCTGTGTATCAGGCATGCCTCAGAGTTGTAATCATGCATATGAAAACTCTCGCTCCTTTGCATAAGCTCATCCAGACTTGCTGTTTTTGTTACGCCGTTTGCCTCTATTTCAATAATCGAGTCGGGGCCGGCTTCAAGTTCGAATATAAGCGAACAGGTTGCCGGATGCCTTGTCGTGGGGTTTTTGAATGTGGTGCATTTCCATTCCACCCTGTCCGCCCCCTCATATGAAACCCTGTTTTCAATTTCATTCACAAAATCCGAATAGTTCTCGTCCTCCCTGGGCGCAAGCACGCTCCTGCCCCTGAAGCATTTATCGACTGAAACTATCTCTCCGCCTTTTACGGATAGGCCCATATCCCATCTGTAGGGTTCGTTTTTTCTCCCCCATCCCGTCTCCACCCTTAATTTGACTCTTCCTCCGGTGAATTCCTGTTTTTCAAAATTTTCAAAATGAATGGAATCTACAGGTTCGAGATTTTTATATATAACCGCCTTTTCAATGAAATCGCAGGCCTTGGCTTTAAAAAAGACGCTGTTACTGTCAACCGCTTTCGATTCCCCTCCGAAGGGTTCCCCGTTCACGGTGAATTCGCATTTTATCCTGTCCCCCGTAATCGCGTATGTCCTGCGGTTTTTTATTGCATCCCATATGGACTTTCTTGAAAGATCGGGTGCCAATACCGCAGTGAGACCATCTCCATAGGAACCCGGGTACCCCGCATGATGGTCCGTAGAGCCGGTAAAACCGAATCGTTTCCCTATTTTCAAACCTGCATATGCCGTATTCCTGCCGTCTGCGGGGCCCATGGTGTGAAGGTAGGGCTCGCAGGCGATATCGTCCAATCCGCATCCGTGCTTTGAATATATTTCGACAACAGGGCTTATTGACTCATCAAAACGATCCCAGTTTATCCCCCTGTATCCGGGAGTGTATGCTATGTGGTGGGGCACTGCCATGGCTTCGCAGTCCATTTGTTCTATTATTTCCTCAGGTGATTCGCCCTTTTCAAGCCGCAGGCCGTCGTCCGGCGACAATATGTGGTGGTCCCCCAATTTTGAAGAGTGCATTTCATAGCTTTGTAATGTGACGAACCGTCCGTCTTCGTTTGCAGCCGCTATCCGGGCTTTGACCTCATCCCAGCCCTTTTCGAGTTTTTCGAACCCCTTTTTATGAAAGTCTATTATGAATGCCGTATCGCTGTTGCGCTCGAATATATCCGGCCAAAGGGCATGTCCGGTGACCGCGCAAAAGTCAAGATGCCCCTTCGCCACAGACAAGGCGTTTTTCAGACTGCCGTATCCGTAGCTTATTCCGCAATGGTTGTGCAGGTCTCCGAAATATATGTTCATTCGTTTGCACCCTTGAAATCGCCCAGTTTTATGTCTGTTCCCTTTTTCGCCGATTCATACATGGCCGTCACTATCTCTACTGCCTTTCTTGCTTCGCGGCCTTCCACCGGCGGCTGTTTCCCTTCAAGCAGCGCGTCCGTGATTTCGGTCAACTGTTCAAGATGAAGGGTTATGTCCTTTTTAATATTCGTTCCCGCATCCCTGCCGTGCTCACCGAATTTCGAATCCTTTTTCATGTCTTCATCCTGTTTTGTCCCGTTTTCCATTTTCAGCTCCCGTATGGCTTCGTTTTCACAAATAACTCCGCCCCGTGTGCCGTTTAACGTCAGTATCGTTGAAAATCCCGGATAGGAGCTGGTTGTAGCTTCCACCAGGCCGAAGGCGCCGTTTGAAAAAAGCATGTTCCCCACCGCCGTGTCCTCTGTTTCTATATTCTTATGCAGCTTGTTTCCGGTTCGTGCGAAAACGGAGTCCACACCCCCGTTGAACCATTGCATAAGGTCGATAAAATGGACGCACTGATTCATAAGCGCCCCGCCTCCGTCGAGTTTCCAGGTGCCCCGCCAGTTCGAATCCGCATAATATTCATCAGGCCTGTACCATTTCATAAGGACATTTGTGGAGATAATGTCGCCGAAACGCCCTTCATCAATTGTTTTTTTAATCCATTTGTATACGGGATGATATCTTTTGTGGAAGATGGATGCGATGTAAACGCCGTTTTTTTCACAGGCCTTGATCATTGCGTCAATTCTTTTTGTCGTCACTTCAAGAGGCTTTTCCGATATTACATGTTTTTTATGCCGTGCCGCATACTCTGCGATTTCCATCCTTGCCCCGCTGGGTGTGCACAGGACGACCGCATCGATGCCCGCCGTATCGATCATATCCCTGTAGTCCGTATACCAGTCGCAGTCTTCCTTTTTGGCGACTTGTTTAGCCTTTTCCCCGTTTCTTGTACACACGGCCATGAGTTCGGCCTTTTCTATCCGGCGAAAAGCGTCAATATGAACCCGGCTTATGGCGCCCAGACCTATTATACCTATTCCAAGTTTGTCTTTCTTTGTCATCAACTATCCTATCTCCCTCATGACTGTTTTCAGATACGCCAGGTCCTGCCGGGCGAACCACTCCCTGTCGCCTTGACGGGGGGCTTCCATGCATATGGGCCCTTCATATCCGGCTTCCCGCAATTTTTTCAATATGTGCCTGTTGTTATATTCGCCGTCTCCCAGCCCCGTCCTTATCCTGACACCGTTTCCCGCTTTTATCACATTCTTGATATGTACATAAAACAGCCTGTCGTCGGATTTTTCAATTGCGTCCTCGATTGATATCTCATCCGGATGCGCGGCTGCATTTATATAATCCAGGTTGACGCCTATATTGGCGGAACCGCTTCCCTTGGCAAGCTTCATTGCGGACTCCACCGTATCGTGCAGATAGTTGGGATGTGTCTCCATCGCAAAAAGGAATCCCCTGTTTTTTGCGATTTCCCCAAGCATCCGCAATGCCTTTATCCCGTTATCCCAGTGATGGGCTTTTGCTATATAGGATCCATGTTTCGTATAGTCGGCGTAGGCTATTCCCGGCGCCGGGTTCATTATCGTCCCCAGAAGCAGGTTGCAAACTTCAAAACCGAACATGTCATAAGCCTTAGGGTAGAAATCCAGGCAGTATGCCATCTTATTTTCAAGCTCCCCCGGTTCCATATCTATAATGTCCGGAGTCCCTCCCCCGAACAACACGGTTTTTAATCCGTGGCTTTTAGAAGCCTTATGTATGGCTTCGAGATAATCATCCGTCTTTTCATCGATTCCCGGTCTTTTATTCCTGAATTCGACACCGTCGAACCCCCAATGCACCGCTTTTTCACAAATCTCATCGATGCTTTGTCCCTGTTCGCAATAATTGATATGCATTATTATTTTGTTATCCATAATCCTGTCACCAGCCCCGTCTTTAATATTTCATATCCATTATATCAAACAGCATGTCCCGTTTATTTGCATATTTGACAAAAGTTTTATCCGGTCATACCCGTTGTCGCCTTTTTTTAACTTTTTAGCTTTAGCGGATCAAATCCCACGGGACCTCTGTACGGAGGTTTTTTTGCGGGATGGGCTTTCCCATAAGCCTCGATGGCCAGGGTCGGGCAGAAATTATAGCAACGCATGCAAAGCGTGCACCGGGTGCCGTGAACTATTTCCCCTTTTTCATATGCGATATTCATCTCCGGACACATTTTGACGCATTTCATGCACAGGGTGCATTTTCCGGCATCTACGGAAAAAGGCGGTTTATACGGGTATTTCGTCATCCTCAGGTAAGCAGGTCTTTGCATTAATCCCAATATTTTACCAAGGAGGCCTTTGCCCGTGATTGATTTTTCCCCGTCCGCTATCTTATCCGCAGCCATTCCGATAGCCTTTTTTCTTTTTTGCAGCGCTTTTTCAGCCGCTCCCGGCTTGGACTGATACGGAAGATGCCATGCCTTAATGGATACATTGTTGGGCATGCGGAAATGGAACGCCCATTTCACTTCATATCCCTTTTCTTCTATCTCTTTGTGGTAATGCCAGGCTCCGTCTCCGGAGGCGAGCATCTGGGAACACACTATTGCGGCATCCTTGGCTTTTTCCGTATCGGGGACCGCATCAATGAATCTTAGCATGGGTACGGGCATGGCCCCACCGTAGACCGGGTATGCGAATATTATGGTCTTAGCATCTTGTATCAATGGAGCCATACGGGCTTCATTGATTTTTTCAATCGACAGAAGTTCGGTTTCAAGACCTCTGTTGTTTAGTTGTTCTGCAAGCACACCGGCCATGGCCCATGTGTTCCCTGTGCCCGAAAAGCAAAAAATTCTCGCATCCACTATGTAAATCCTTTCAACCTATATCCATGCCGCGCCGGCCATGCATTTTATACATGGTTTGCGGGGAACCCGTTTTCCTATCTACCGTTATACGCCACATGAATCATTATCCTGTCAATCAGCGCGATAACCTCTGCGTGGCTTAACAGGTTCCTGCCTCTCATGGTGCCGTCCGGATACCCGTTGGTGAAAAGCTCTTTAACAGCCTGCGCTATATATGGATGGGCCCATTCGGAACAATCCGTGTATATGTCAAAGAACGAGTCGATGTATCCCTTCATTTCCCCTTCCTCCATTTCGAGCGCTTCGTCCTCCATTCCTACAGCCCTGATCAGAAATGTTATGCTTTGTTCCCTTGGTATTATCTGTCCCATGCCGAATTCATCTTCTGATACGCCTGCGGTGAGCCCGTTATGATAAGCTGTGCTGACATACGGAAAGTACGGGCTGTCTGTAGAAACATCCGTGAAAGGAACATCGGCTGCCGTTATCTCCAGTCCCAGGCTTTTTACAAGGTATTTTACAAACATCTCCCTGGTGACCTGCATCTGAGGGAGCAGCAATGCTCCTCCGTCGAGCACACCTTTGCTCATCAATCGTTGTGCCGATTCATACGCCCAGTGGTTCGGCGGGACATCCACAAAAGACTGCCTCGGCGTTACAAGCGCATACATTGTGGCTGCATCGGCCATGGCCGTGGCATATGTCATGCCTTCTTCGATGACCGTCTGTGTTTCAAGCAAAGTCCAGTCCCTTTCGATTTCTGTTCTGTTTAAACCGAATGCCGCTATGTGAACTTCATACGAGCTTTCAACAGCCGTCGTCATTGTCAGCTCAAAGGGCACCGGCAGTCTGGAATTCCAGGAGACTTCATATACCGGGCTTATTATTTCATAACCCGGGTCGGCCTGGGGCGGCACTTCGAAATCATGAACGGTGATTTCCAGGAATGAATCCATTCCGGTATCAACGTTTTCGGGAAGGCCGTTAATCGTCAGTTCCCCCCCTCCATTTGGAAGCTGTTTGCTGATTTCTTCAGTAAGTTCGTCCGAAAGCGGGACTATGAAGCTGGTCGCTTCCGTTCCCTTTTTTTCGTTGTAAAGCTTTCTGGCCCTGTCATAAAAATCATCTTCATCGAAAAGTTTTGAAATCAGGGAATCCAGCAATTCCCTTTTCTGCGCAACTTTCTGTTCTTCATTCAGCTCGATGTTATCGTCGATTTCCTTAAAAGAGTCGGCCAGAGCCTTTACTCCGGCGAATTTGGCTGCTTTTTCAAAATTATGGTTTTTCAGCACTTTTGCCCAGTTTGAAGCCTCTTCATGAAGCCATTTGAATTTTTCATGCTTTATAATTTCGGCTATTGTCTGCTCGGAAGGTTCAAGCCCTTCGGGTGTTGCTTGTGCGTTTATTTTCTCGGCCCAAACCAATTTGGCCCTTATTTGTCTATAATAGGCCTCGACCTCCAACGGGTCCGGCCCTACGCATTCCTTCATCACATCATATCCGGCGAGCCAATCCCCCGTTTCCACACCCTCGGCCAAAGAGCCGCCTTCCGGGGCCTGATGGGCATGGACTTTTTCATGTAAAAGAAGATGTGCCAGATTTACAACTCTTTTAAACTTCTGAAGCTCGTTTTCAGGCAACGGTGTGACAAATTTCCCTTTTATGGTGATTTCGCCTTTTCTGTTTGTTACGCCGTTTGCCCTCAAGTCCGGGTCGATTTTAATTTTCCCGTCGTTTAGCCAGGTGCGGACATTGTCAGCCATGTCCCCCATATCCATGTCCTCAAGAAAATCAGCGGCTTCCCCTATCACGCTTTTTTGTTTCTGTGTGGGCTGTGATACATCGGCGGCATCTATGGTATTGTCCAAGGCTGTCCCGAAAAGCATGACAAAAGCCAGCGATAATGCAATTACGCTTCCCAATATCTTCCTCTCCATCTCAATCCCTCCTCTTTTTTCAGGGTTATGGCAGAATGTCAAAGATTTTTATGAATGATTCGATGATTATATTTATAATCCCCCGTGGCTTTAGGATATCACATGCCGATATTGCTTTCAACGAACAACAATGCAAATGTGCTATCATTTAATCATGAAAAGGGTGCCCTTAATAATTTTAGCTGTTGTGGTTGTTTTGAGCATATGGTTCTACTATCCGCTCCGATGCTCTTTGACAATGCCTGTCTATTCAGCGATTCACCGGTCGAAAAGCGTCATGAGTGAAAACGGGTTTGAAATATATGTGCCCGGCGGCCTTGCCACCTTTGAAAATGATTGGTTTGCGAGCCCGTTTGTCTACAATGCCTCCGGATTCAGATCGGATTATCATGAAGATGTGAAGATGTCCGTCATATATGTTTTTCCCGCCTTCGACCCGCTCACCCGCAAAAATATGATTTTTGACGAGGGTTCCCCGTATCATTCGGCTTTCTACGGCGCTTATGCTTTGAGCCTTCCCGACGGTTCGCCCTATGGCTTCATTGAAGAAGACACACTGTCCATGGAACAGGTCATGGATGTTTTCAAATATGATTACACCCGGCTTGTCCTAAGGGATCTGGGTTGTGACGATCCGCTTTGGAAACTGTCGGGTTATTCAGTTGAAACGGAGGAATATATAGGTTACAGCGGTTGGTACAGCATCGAAGCCGACATGGCCACATGCGGACTCAGCCACGAATATTCCGTATTTTTAAGGAACTATATTCAATACGGCCGGCCTTCCACGCCGGCAAATGGGGATTACCCGCCTATTGTTCTACACGGGAAACTGATGATACGCTATTTCCCCGAATTCAAGAGCACGGTGATACTATATGCATGCGCCACCGACGGGGCGGTTGTAAACCGTTGTTTTGAAAAAATATTGTCCCGCTGCAGCATCACGAAGACACGTTGATTTCATGAAACTCATTTTAAGCGCACCAATATTATGAATCTCACCCACCCGTATTCAAAAGCATCATCGCTTTCGTAAATCTCGGCAGCCGTAAACACTATGCGGATATCCGCCTTTTCAGTGTTTTCATCAAAGACAAGATCGCTGGCCGAAGGGTTCCCGTTTGTGTCTTCCCAGGCGTCTTTTAGCATCGGGGCGTATTTTTCAGCGGTGGTTTCAAACAGAGGCATGTCGTCCAAAGTGATTGAAATCGTCGATGCATCCGGATTTCTGTCGAACACAAATCCCAGCTCTCCCTTTTGTGTGGTTATGTGGGTCGGTTCAAAGTTTTCCGAATCCCACATGTATTCATAGCCGGTTATGTTTATGATGTCCCGGGTGTTTTCCCTGTTTATGAATATGTATTCGTCCTCCCCCGGTTTCCCCGCCCATTCATCCACCGGGTAATAATATGTGTATTCAAACCCGAACACTTTTTCCATATCCCTCAGGGTCAGATTATCGGGAAGATAATCAATCTTTTCAAAACCCCCGCAGTTTTCCAGATATTCGAGTTTTGAGGATATTTCGCCTTTCGTCTTCTCATCCAGGTCCGACCTTGCGGTCACATTCCCGCCCGCGTCAAGCATCCGATTGTTGTCGAGCACCGTCTCAAGCCTGTTTGACTGGCTGATCCGTCCGGCAGCGAAAGCATTGAAAGGCCCCACTGCGCAAAAGAAAGCTATCACTGCCAATGAAATAGTCATTATCCGCGCAAGCCTTTCTTTGTAATTCACAACACTCATATACACCATGTTGATGAATATCCACATGCCTGCGGCGCCCAGGAGGTATCTGTTCGCCGTCAAACCGTATGCGTTTATCCTTATCCCCAACGATATGAACAACAGCACCACGGGCAGGAGCACGACCCTGGGGAACCATCGCCCGAAAATATCCGCCCACTTGCTTTCACCGGCCATGCATCTGAGAAAATACATGGTCAGCGTTCCCGCGACGGCATACCAGAGAACCATGTTCCCCACCACCCCGTCGGGCCATTCCCATATGAGCAGTATCCGGAGGGCATATATGTAGAACACCAGGGTGTATGCCGTCAGAATGGGCATTATCACATATAGGACTAGTATCCTGAAGAATTTGTATATGCTCTCAGGACCGGGATTCGCTCCCGGTTCGGGCACCCCTCCCAAAAAGAAAATTGGCGCAAACACACCTGCCGCAACAATGATGATGTCCATATAAAGCTTTTCATCCACATTGACGTTCAAAAGGCTTTCCACGGCGAACAGCACCAGGGATATGCCGCCCCAGATTATCATGGTGTATATCCATGTTATGGCCAGCCTCCATCCGACAACGGTCGAATACGCCTCCCTGTGGTCTTTCCGCCTTCTGAACACCGCTGTCATGAAAAGCACGAAAGCGATAAGCCCCAGTATGGCGAATCTTGTGAACTCGGTCTGTTCGCAACCTTCCATGGAGCCGTAAAGATACATCTGATACAAAAGCGTGCAGCAACCGAAAACAATCCAGAAGAAAATCCTCATTCTCAGTCTGGGTTTGAACTGTTCAAATATGTCCTTTATCGACAGGGAGACCGCTCCGCCGAGTATGGATGCCAGTATGAAACTGGTCAGCAGCCTGCGGACATCTTCACCCGGTGAATCCAAGTGTGTTAAAACAATCCCTATTGTTGTCGCGACAATGAAAAGAAACACCGCGGCGGGATATCTTTTTACAGCCGTGCCGAGACTTTCGAAAACCTCTTTTAATATTTGCCTTATCCCCTTTTTGTTTTTCATGATAATCCCCCGTCTTTTCATGCGCATTGCATGGAATGATTATATCACTTATGTTATTTATGTTTTAATCTTCTCTCCCGATGCCCGTATAATGGCAGATCGCCTCCCACAGCTCCTCCCTGCCTTCACGGGTCTGTGAGGAAAAAACAACAAGCGGCGTGTCGCCCTGCGGTTCCAGCCCCCTTATTATTTCCATTATGTTCTTTTTCTGTCTGCTCTTGGAAATCTTATCGCTTTTGGTTATGCACAGCACAAAAGGCTTGCCGTTGTCGGAAAGCCATTTTGCCATTTCTATATCAAGGGATGACGGTTTATGCCTTATGTCGATCAGAAAGACTATAACTTTCAAATTCTCTCTTTTTGAAAGGTAGTCCCCCGCAAGGTCGGCCCAGGAGCGTCTCTCGTTTCCCGGCACCTTCGCATATCCGTACCCGGGGAGGTCCACAAGGCGCAGCTCGTCGTTTATACGGTAAAAGTTGATAAGTCTCGTCTTGCCTGGCGTCGACCCGACATAGGCAAGTTTTTTCCGCCTTACAAGAGTGTTTATCATTGCGGATTTCCCGACATTGGACCTTCCTGCGAATGCCGCTTCCGGAAGGTTGTCTTCAGGGTACTGGGCGGGTCCCGCCGCCGTGGCTTCTATTTGTGCGTCTTTTATTTTCATTCGGCCTCCGTAATCAAGCTTACAAATGCTTCCGCCGGTCCTGAAAGCGGAACACCTTTCAATGTTATCACACCTATGTATCTTTTCCCTATATCCTTTTTAACCGGTATCGCTTCGACCTCGTGGGAATACGGGCTTTTTCGCAGAAACTCGCTTTCCACACAGCTCACCCCCATGCCCATTGCCGCGAATTTTATCAACAGTTCTATTGAACCAAGCTCCATTTTCGGTTCGACCTCGAGTCCCTTGTCCATGAAATACTTATCCAGGTGGCTCCTGTGACCCGTCCCCTTTTCAAGCATTATCAGCGGCATTTTTGCAATTTGCGCAGGGCTTTTCCGGCTTTTCACGGCTTGTGTTAATCCCTTTTTCGCAATGAACGAGTGATTCAATTCACTCTTTGCCCATATCCTCACATTTTTTATCTGTTTGTCAGGCAGATTCACCACACCTATGTCGGCTTCACCCTTCTTCAATAGATTCATGGTTTCCAGGGTTGTCTTGTTGGCTACGATTATTCCGACATCGGGGTTTTGAGACTTGAATCTTTCCAGATGGTCGGGCAGATAGTACATGCAGTGTGTATCCGAAGCGCTTATTGTTACATTCTTGTTTTTTGTTGATATTCTTTCGCTGATGCGCCTTTCCCCGCTTTTCAAAAGGTTGACAGCGGGTTCCACATGCTCAAGAAGAATCCTGCCCTCCCGGGTGAGCTCTATCCCGCGGGGTATTCTTCTGAAAAGCTTAGTCCCCATGGCATTCTCTAGCTGCATGATCGACTGACTTACGGCCGACTGGGAAACAAACAGGATTTCCGCCGCTTTCGAAAAGCTTCCCTGCATCGCGGCGATGTAGAAGACATGATATTGGTCCAGATTGTTTTTAATATTAGCTCACCTTATCCTTTACATAAATTTTATTAATTTTACTAATATGTTTAAATTGATTATAATATCAATGTGGTAAAAAAATCAAGGGAGACGATAATATGGTTATATCTGTAGTTGGTTTGAACTGGGGAGACGAAGGAAAAGGACGCATGGTCGATTATTTCGCCGGCAAGGCGGACTGCGTCATAAGATATCAGGGCGGAGACAACGCGGGACACACAGTCGTAAACGACCACGGCAAATTCGCATTTCACAACTTCCCTTCCGGTGTTTGCTATCCGGATGTTGTCAACATAATCGCA
The DNA here is from genome assembly GCA_964636935.1 of uncultured Clostridiaceae bacterium. Lineage (GTDB taxonomy): Bacteria > Bacillota > Clostridia > DUPQ01 > DUPQ01 > JAFGQE01. The sequence continues at coordinate 20,762 of CAZWVS010000001.1, read as the reverse complement.
AGCGGCTCGGTAATCAGTCCGGAATCCTTTGTGAAGGAACTTGAGGATACAAAGGCGAAGGGACTTGAAATCGGTGAAATATATATATCCGACAGGGCGATTCTCATAATGCCCTACGCCAAAATCTTGGAAAAACTCGAAGAGGAGCGTCTAAAAGATAAAAAATACGGCTCCACGATGAGCGGGATAGCCCCCACTTACGGTTACAAATATCTTAAAAAGGGCATTCAGGCCGGTGAGCTCATGTATCCCGAATATCTCAAAGAGCACTTAAACGATGTTGTGGAGTACGCCAACCTCCTGATTGAAAAAGGCTATGGTTCAGATCCGGTGGACGCGGATGAAATGTATGATTACCTGATGGGATACGCCGATATCATAAGACCTTATCTTGCAAACACCAAGGCAATGACGGACGAATTGCTTGAAAACGGCAAAACAATTATTGTCGAGGCCCAGCTCGGAGCCCTTAGGGACATAACCCACGGCATTTATCCCTACACCACTTCATCTTCGACGCTAAGCGGGAACGCATGCGCATCCATACCGGTCGCCCCATATGAGATTGAAAGGATCGAAGGCATCACAAAAGCCTATTCCACCTGTGTGGGAGAAGGCCCTTTCACCACTGAAATCTTCGATGAGCAGGCGGAACAGATCAGGGAGAGGGGGAATGAATACGGCGCCAAGACCGGCCGGCCCAGAAGAATCGGCCATTTTGACGCCGTAGCCACCAGATACGGATGCAGGCTTCAGGCCGCAACAGGCATGACGGTCACTTGTCTTGATGTGCTAAGCGGTGAAAAAGAATTGAAAATATGCACCGGATATGAAATCAACGGTGAAATCACCCGGAATTTTCCCATCAACTGCGCTCTGGATGAAGCAAAGCCGGTTTATATGACAATGCCCGGCTGGAGTGAGGACATAACAGGCGTGCGAAGTTTTGACGATCTTCCGGAAAACGCAAAAAAATATCTGCTTGAAATTGAAAGGCTATGCGGGGTTCCACTCTCTTATGTTTCAGTTGGCCCGGAACGGGATGCGTTGATTGAAATAGGATAATGTTGACAAAATTATGAAAACATAAAAAATCCGGCTTTTCAGCCGGATTGTTTTTTTTATTTTTTCTTTCTCTTTCTTGCTGCTTCCGATTTTTTCTTTTTTCTTACGCTGGGTTTTTCATAGTGTTCTCTTTTTCTCACTTCAGCAAGCACGCCCGATTTCGCGCATTGTCTTTTGAATCTCTTTAAAGCACTGTCCAGGCTCTCATTTTCTTTAACTTGGACGTCGGCCATAGTCTCATTCCCCCCCTTCTTCCAGTGGGTTTTATATTAAGGGACGGTCCGGCTTCAAAAAACCGAACTCAGCATCCTTGAATACTGTATGACATTATACATGATAGCAAATGCTTAGTCAAACCGATTTTTCCATGATTTTCCGCAACAACCGCATATCCCGACGGGTTTTTCAGATCAGCCCTTCTCCCAATTCCACCCCTCCGATCAGGTGGAAATGTATGTGCATGACCGTCTGGCCGGCACCTTCGCCACAGTTGTTTATTATCCTGTAACCGCTTTTATCGATCCCGCTTGTTTCTGCGGACTTTTTTGCCGCAAGCATGCATTCCGCCACGATGTGCGAATTGTCTTCATCAATTCCGTTCATATCCCGTATATGCGTTTTCGGAATGATGACCAGATGCACCGGCGCAACAGGATTAATGTCCTTTATCACCTTTACATTTTCGTTCTCGTATACGGTGTCCGACGGGATGTCCCCTTTTACTATTTCACAAAAAATACAATCGCTCATGCCAGTACCTCCCTGATGATATCCCTGGCCCTGTCGAGGGCTTCATCCAATTTTCCCGGATCCTTTCCTCCGGCCTGGGCCATGTCCGGCCTTCCGCCTCCGCCTCCGCCTGTGATTTTTGCCGCTTCACCTATTATTTTACCCGAATGTATGCCCTTTTTTACGGCTTTGTTTGTAGCCGCGGCGGTAAAGACAACCTTGTCGCCTGCGCTGCCGAGCACAACCACGCAATCGTCATACTTCTCCCTTGCCGCGTCGCACATGGTTCGAAGGGTGTCGGAATCCGCCCCCTCGATTTCAGAAACAATCACTTTTGTGCCGTTTATATCCTCCGGCTTGTCAAACACATTGGAAACGGAGCCCTTTGCAATCCTTTTTTTAAGCTCTTCAATCTCACGTCTGGACTCCTTGATCTCCTGTTGCAGCGATTTAACCCTTTCGGTTATTTCATGTTCACCGGAGCGCACAATATCAGCCACCTCTTTTACATGATCACGTCTTTGAAGCAGATACTCTAGGGCTTTTTCACCGGTAAGCGCCTCAATCCTCCTGACCCCGGCGGCCACGCCGCTTTCAGATGCGATGACAAACAACCCCGCGGCCGAAGTTTTGTCAAGATGTGTTCCGCCGCACAGCTCCATGCTGAACCCCCCGGTGCTGACAACCCGGACCTTATCCCCGTATTTCTCGCCGAAAAGCGCCGTGGCACCCTCTTCACGGGCCCGGTCTATGTCCATCTCCCGGGTTTCAACGGGCTTGTCTTCAAAAATCTTTTCGTTCACCAGTTTCTCTGCTTTTTGGATTTCCTGTCCCGTCATGGCCGCAAAGTGATTGAAGTCGAAACGGAGTCTGTCCGGTCCCACATATGATCCCGCCTGGGCAACGTGCCCTCCAAGGACTTCTTTTAATGCGTAATGCAATATGTGGGTCGCTGTGTGATTTTTAGCAATCGCTTTCCTTCTTTTTACGTCTACCCTGCAGACGACCCTGTCCCCTTCTTTTACCTCGCCATGGTTTATGACACCCTTATGGACGAAAACGCCTTCATGGGTTTTTGTGCAGTCCCTGACAGTCATTGAAAACCCGTCGGACTCAATAATCCCCGTATCCCCCGCCTGGCCTCCGCTTTCGGCGTAAAACGGTGTTTTATCCAGCGCAATTTCAATCTCGTTTTCCATTACAAGCACACGAATGACTTTTGCATCATCGGAAAGGTTTCCATGGCCGGTGAAAACCGTGGGAGCGAGCCCTTCGAAATACTCCTGTTCACCTTCGCCCCAGGCCCGGACACCTTCTTCCGTTTTTTGCGCTTTTCTTGCTTTTTCCTTCTGCTTGTCCATTTCCCTTTCAAAACCCTCACGGTCGGTTTCAAGACCCCTCTCGGAGGCTATCTCTTCTGTCAGCTCATACGGAAAACCGTAGGTGTCGTGAAGACGGAAAACCATTGATCCTTCAAGTGTGTCCCCTCCTTCTTTTTGCACCTGCTCCATGAAAGAACCCAGGATCTGCAGCCCCTGGTCAACGGTGTCCCTGAACCTGTCCTCTTCAATCCCGATTACTTTTTCAATGTATTCGCTTTTTTCATTCAGTTCGGGGTAGGCGTCCATGGATTCCCCGATTGCCGTTTTCACCAGCGGCACAAGGAACTTGTCTTCTATTCCCAGAAGTTTCCCGTGCCTTGCAGCTCTTCTGATCAACCTTCTAAGCACATACCCCCTGCCCTCGTTCGAGGGGATTATCCCGTCGGAAACCATCATCACAGTGCTTCTGACATGGTCGGTGATCAACCGTATGGACTCATCCGTTTTTTTATCTTTTCTATATTCTTTACCTGAAATTTCACATACTTTGTCGAGTATCCTTTTGACGGTGTCCACTTCAAAAAGGTTGTCCACACCCTGGATTACGCAGGCCAGCCTTTCCAGCCCCATGCCCGTATCTATGTTTTTCTTTTCAAGTGGTATGTATTCGCCGTCTTCGGTTTTTTCAAACTGCGTGAAAACAAGGTTCCATACTTCAATAAACCTGTCGCAGTCGCATCCGGGCGCGCAGCTTTCATCCCCGCAGCCCTTGTCGCTTCCGCGATCGAAGAAAATTTCGGAACAGGGGCCGCAAGGTCCCGAACCGTGTTCCCAGAAATTGTCCTCCTTGCCAAGGCGCACTATTTTGCCTTCCGGCAGCCCGATTTCGTTCCTCCAAATCCCGTAGGCCTCTTCGTCCTCTTCATAAACGGAGACCGATAAAAGCTCTTCCGGGATATCCAGCACTTCTGTGAAATACTCCCATGCCCATTTTATGGCTTCGCTTTTGAAATAATCCCCGAATGAAAAGTTGCCCAGCATTTCAAAAAAGGTCCCGTGCCTGTCGGTCTTGCCAACCCTGTCGATATCGAGGGTCCTGATGCATTTCTGACAAGTGGCCATCCTGTATGCCGGGGGTTTCTTCGCGCCTGTGAAATATTCCTTTAACGGGGTCATTCCCGCATTTATGAGCAATATGCTGGGGTCGTTTTCCGGAACCAGCGAAAAACTCGGGACCACCAGGTGACCCTTGTCTTCGAAAAACTCCAAAAAGCCTTTTCTCAATTCATTTAATGACAACTTCTTCATCACACACCTCTGTTTTTTCAATACAAAAAACTCCCATCCCCTGAGGGACGAGAGCAACTCGCGGTACCACCCTGATTCTTCCTTTCGGAAGCACTCGGCGCCTTAACGCGGCGTTTTCGTCCTTTCTTATTGGGAAAGGATGCTCGGGAGTCAGCGTTCACCGGTTTTTTGTAAAAGCTCGCATCAACCGCTTTCTTTCTGCAACAAAACCTTCCGGTTAATATTCTCCTTCATTGCATTACCAATTCTAACCGATACCCTTCCGTATGTCAACTTCGCGGATTTGAAACATTTCACTGCCTACAAAGCAGCTGTCTCTTCTATCTCCGCCTGCATATCCCCGTAACCGCCCTCCTTGGCAAAAGCCAGGAGCTTTTCATACGTGCCGTCCTCCAAACGTATATGCCTTACTTGTTCATAAATCTCCATTATGGGCTTGTCTGTCTCGATATCCTCGGTGACATTGATATCCAAATACAACCGGAGGCTTTTTTCAAGATGGTTGTAATATGAATCCTCCTTGCCTTTTTGCCTTTCTATCTCGGCCAGGGCGGTCAGAAAACGGGCCAGTATGAAGACCGATGCGTCATCACCTCCGGTCATCGTCCTAAGGGTTGCGGCATCCATATGCATCAACGTGTCCAAGCTTATGCCCGTAAGGTCCTGCAACCCGTTTTCAAGTGTTTTCTCACTTTCAAGGAAATTCCCTTCCCTGGAAAGGCCAAGCGCCTTTGCTATGAATTCCGCGCCAAGGCGTATCAGCTTAAGTATGTAGTCTTCAGTTATCATTCCCCGTCCTCCGCCTTTTGTGCAGGCAACTCAAAATGCCAGTTTCATATGCCATGTCACCGAGCCTCCCACACTGGTGAACAACAGGCTGAGATGATACCTTACCTTGACTCTTGCTTCAAGCCTCCAATCGTTATTGTGTTTTTCCATCTCGCCCCTGGCATCGAGATTCAGGGAAATTATGTTATATCTCTTTCCTGCAACCTTGATTCCGCCTTCCAGTCCGCCCTGCAGGTACGCGGAAAGGTACAGATAGTCTCCCGGGAAGTGTATCTCCCCTTCGCCACCTACCCTTAAGTAGGCTCTGAAGTATACGATGGCGATTGTCACATAGCCGGTATCGTATTCAAAGTCCATCTTGGCCTTGATGTAGTTTTCGGTAGGCGGGAAAGTGTTTTTTATCGCAAGGGCGAATCCGGCATTTACCATGCTTCCAAGCTGTGCTTCAAGTGTGTTGGGATACCCCACATTCAGCATCCAGTAACCGGGGCCCATTTCAAACCCCACATCGCCGTTCAAAGTGAAACCGTACATTCCAAAGTCATTCAGCGTGAGACTGAATTTGAACAGGCGGTCGCGGTGATAATAACCGATTCTAACGGTTCCCATATGTTTAAGGTCGCTTCCCGTCATCACGGAGGTTATTTTGGAAGGCCCGTAATATTTTCCGCCCATTTCAACCGTCGGGCCTTTTTCTACAACGAAATACATGTTTCTGACTTCGCCGAGTTGAAGTTCCATGGACCCCGTGTCATACCCCAGCTGCATCCATGCCGTCGCCGCCATGAAGTAGTTGCCAAACGCATCACGGTTTACATCCATGGTGTCTATATAGTTGAACAACCCCTGCTTTTCTTCAGGGAAGATATACCCTTCTTCCTCCGTATATTCGATGTCGAGATTGTATCCTATCACTCCCGTTATATCGTTTATTTTGCCATAACCCAACTGTATGCCTCCTGAGGGGTCGTGATAGTAAATTGCCAGGGCGAAGAAGAATCTTTTCATGACCTTGTCATAGCCCAGCCTTGCATTTGCTTCGATTTCGACTGAACCGAATTTGTCCATTGCCGAATTGAAGAGCATTTCAAGTGTGTCCGTTTCATATTCTACAATTCCCGAGTCCGGATCCGCAAGCTTGGGTGTGGCCACCGCATCGATGTGCGCGAATTCTTCGAAGTCCATATTGATTTTTGATTTGGATTCATTGTAATTTATAAACGGGTCTCCGAACACAGAGGATATTATGACCCTGTCGAAATCCTCCTTCGTATCTATGGACAGCGTGTCGGAAAGCTGCATCCCTCCCCACAGATACATGTCGGTCGAGTAATATTGGACTGTTCCGGTTATGGGCATGGTTATGCCGGTTCTTTTGAATGTCCTTGTTATTCCCGTCTGCAGACCGGTAGAAAGCGAGGCGACGTTGTATCCGCCTTCCTTCGTGGCAAGAGCCAAAGCCCTGATCTCCATTTCAAAGTCATGGAATTTGATTTTATAGGGTTTGTCGAATAAAGCCGAACCCAGCAGCCCTTCCTCATTGTTTTCCTTTTTCAATCCTTCCATGTCGGAGGGTATGATCAGTTCGGTGAATTTTACGTTTTCGGTTTCAATGCCCCCTTCAAAGTTCAAATCAAGTGTTCCGTCCATATGCAGCCCGTCGGGAAGCAGGTGCCCTCCGGTTACGCTTAGATATACCTCTCCCGTGCCCGCCGGATCGAATTTTTCGGTCTCCTCCACGCTGCATACGATTTTACCCAGTTCCTCCGATGTGTAAATTGTCACATTGACCCTTTGGAAGCCGAACAGGGGTATGCCTACGTTTCCCTTGATTTCAAGATTCATCTTGTTGTTATACAGGTCTATGTATATGCTGTTTGCGTAAGCGTCGCGGAACCCACCCAGCTGGTCGCCGAAGTTGACGGGGATCCCTTGCGGCGAATATGCCTGGCTTTGATAGAAGAATCCGTTTCTGTCATATATCATGTCTCCGGGTGTGAGATTAAATGAAACCCTCTTGTCCTGTTCGGTTTTAATAAAGGCGGGCGGCAGTGACACCCTTCCCGATTTGACTATCATTCCCGTCCATTGATTGTCTTTGGTTTCGTCGGTCAATGCGTCGGCTGTGCTGCTTTCCCTGTCCATGTCTATCGTTATGTTGCTGCCGATTATCCCGATCTCCTCGTCATCGTTTCCGACAAGGGTGGGCATAAGGGTCTTGTTGGATACCGTAAATCCCCTTCCCCCCCAGTTTGTTATGTTTATGGGTATGTTGGAAACCGATTCAGCCTCTATAAGCTCAAGCGGGAGAACCAGCAATGTGTTGATCTGCGCCTGTTCCGCAATGTAGAACATTCCAACGTCCACTATGCTTTTTTGCACGGGGGTTATCTGCATGCTTCCGCTCTTTACCGCATCCGGATTCATCCCCAATATTCCGCTGACATCCGTCTTGTTAACAAGCGTGTCACCCAGTCTTGTCTTTGCAATGGACTCGAAATCCACATATGTGGGTGCATCGTCGACAAATGTGTCAAAGGGCAACATCACTTTTCCTTTGATATAGCTGTTTGTCTTGTCCGGCTGTCCGTTTGAATAGACGAGTTTGGAATCCGATGTCTTTATTCCCAATCCCGCGGGTATCACCGTTCTCATCATTCTGGTCTCGGTAATAGTCATGGTGCCGTTCATCCGGCCGTCACGGTCGAAATTGATTATGTTGAAAGCGTATTCCAACCCCTTGTTGTCCATTGTCTCCATGCCCAGGTCGTTTTCAGCGGTGCCATGCATAAGATTTATGAATCCTGTCCCGAATAGGAAATATACCGTCTTTCCGCCTTTGCGAATGCTTTCTTCCTGGATCACCGCGGGCGCGCTTGAATCGAATGCGCTCAAATTGACAGTTATGCTTTCCATCCCCGATATTTTTATGTTGTCATACCTGAATTCGGGAATGTCCGTTATCTTTATCACCCCACCGGGACTTATCTCGGTATTGCTGAATCTGAGGGAGTACAGGTCGCCCATGAGGTTTTCATTCTGCTGATTCCCTGCTTTTAGCACATAACCCGACGCAAACCCCTTGTTTGAAGCCGTTGAAACATCAAGTCCGGTTATATGCACGCCTGTGTTTCCGACCTGGACCGGGGTGTCAAGTGTCAACGACCCGTCGGTTACTTCATTTTGATCGTTCCATGATGTGACGGTGAGGTTGACCGGAACAGTGTATTTATTGGCCAGTACAAGCTCTCCTTCCCCTTTTTTAGGGGAACCGGTATCTGTCGTTGTGATGTTTATCACATCGAACCCGGCTATCTTCACCGCCTCGGGAATATTCAAGTTGATTATTATGGGCGGCAAAGTGAATATGGGTGTGAAAAGGGTGTCAGCCGTAAGATTGGCCGGCGCATCCGCCCCGTCTTCATTATCGCCCGCAGGTATAAGCGGTATCACTATGTTCGGTTTTATTATGCTTTTTTGGAAGGTTGATGAAGGAAGCAGGAAATCCCTGATATTTCCGGTCGAAGCCGCTGTGGAAAAATCGGATGTATATCCCCCCACATCCACGACCTTGACCCTATACCAGTTTATGGCCGCCGCATCCGCTTCGTCATCTATATATGCCTCTGTCGTCAGGAACGGGCTGGCCTGATGATATTCACCGTCTTTTGTCTTGCTTTTGTAAACGATATATCCTGCAACGAATTCCGCACTCTCCTTAACGGAAAGATTGGGGTCTTTTGCCGGGTTCCATCTGATTTCCGGCTGTCCGGTGTCTTCGTCAATTGATGCCGTTATACCTGTCACCGGAGGGAACGCCTCCCCTTTTCTAGGAGACACGCTGACCGGTTCGGGTCTTTCGGAAGACAATCCGTCGTCGTTCGAAGCAATAACCGTATACATGTACGTATCCCCGAATTCAACATCTTCATCGACGAAGGAAAACTCGCCGGTGGACTGCTGACCCAGGGGGATTTCCATTTCATGCACTTTCTCCCAAAGCACAAGTTTGGCGGCTGCCGAATCCAAAAAGCCGTAGGGCGCGGCTGCGAGTATGCCGTACTTGTCCACAATCTGATTGAAAACATCCACCTTGTCGCCGGGAGGTGTGATTTGTATGTCGTTCATTATGGCAGCCGGCTCCAGCAGACGCATGGTGCTGAAACTCGAGACTGCTTTTGACACGGTTGAAGAAGGCAGCGAAATACCTTCCGCAATAGTGCTGTAAGCCGGTCTGTCCGAAGAAAACGGCGCTATCTGCATTTCAGGCATATATATCTTGAGACCCAGCTCGGGCGTGAATATCTTGTTGAACATGACAGGCGCCGCCAACTGCACCAGCTCAAGGTCCTCGTCCTTAACCCTGGGTATTTTCACTTTGAACACGGTATATTTCGATGCATAGGGCACACCGCTCCATCTTACTTCCACAGCACCCTTTTGAGGGAATGGGATCAGCATTACCGGGGTCTGTGGCGGAACAGTGGAGGCGACCCTGATTGATGCAATCGCATAATCGTCGCTCTCAACCCCCCAGACACTTACGGATGTAACCTTATAATAATAGTAGTGAGCATGAGTCTGGTCCACATCTTCCGAATAGGTAGAGTACTTGAGGTTGTCACCCACCATGGTCCATTCGAGTTCTTCCGGGTCGTCGTTGTCGAAATACGGCACTTCGGCCTTGTACACCCTGAAATGCGATATCTGTTTATCGCCGGGTCTTTCCCATCCGACCCTCACCCATCCGGCGGGCACATATCCGTCGTATACGTCTTCATCCTCCATCCCGGTGTCTTCCGGCACCAGTGAAACCATGTACAGATAGGTTCTTCCGCTTTTTTTATCCACGGTGTCCGTTATCTTGTTGTATACGGTGTCGCTTTCCACCAGGCTCCACTGGTAATCCTCCAGTATGTCGGGTATGGGGGTTGTCATAATCTGATTTATATCCCCTCCGTCTATATAAGTCCTATATACATTGTAGGAACCCAGCCCGTCCCCTGAATAATGATACCAGGACACATCCGCTGTTCCGTCGGGACTTATATCGCTTTCCCTAAGTGCGATTATGTCATGGACATCCTTCGGTTCGGGCTTGTTGCTGAATTTGATATCAAGCAGCTGGGGCACCAGTTTAATCCCCGCCCTTACCGTGTCGGAAAGGGAGACGCCGATTTTTATATTCTTTGCCATTGCTTCTACTACAGGTGTCGTGTCAACATTTTCCCTTGGTGTGAAACCTTCCATTGAAGGCGTTCCACCTAGATTTAACCCTGAAAAAACCTTGTCGTCTATCAGTCTTCCTTTCATGAATCCGGCAGGTTCCAATGAAAGGTCCGGAAGGATGTTGAATGTCATGAAGGCTTCTGCCGTATCCGGCACATCCGGTTTCCTCTCTGTTTTATATCCGATCACCTTGGAAGACGACCATGCGCTTTCATTTTCCCAGTCGTCAATGGCGGAAACCCAGTATTTATAGAAATATCCCGCGGTTACATTGGTGTCCAGGAATACGGCATCCGTATCTGCGCTGTCCGTCTTCCTGGGTATGATTTCCCGAATCGACCCAATTCCGTTTTTCTCAAGCACGATGTTGCTTCTTTCCGGGGGAACCTGCACACGGCCGACCTCTTCAGGCTGGGAAAAGCTTCCGTTTCCCCATGCTGCGCTTCTATATATGATGCAGTCCTTGGAATCTTCCGTTGTAACGGTTATTGGGATTATAATTCCATTTTCACCGGGATATTTCGATTTAACCGTATCGAAGAAGCTTTCGGTTCTGTTCTTCACTTCGGTCGACAGAACGGGTTGATCCGCCTCCGGAGGTCCCGGTGGAACTGTCTTTTTGACTTCTATTGAAAGCGGGTCGGGATTGTAATCGCTCAACCTTCCGAAAATATCCAGGGCCTGCACCCTGTAAACCGCTTTGTCACCGTTTTCCACATCATAGTCCACATAATAATCAGCAACTTCATAAAGGATGTTGTTTTCATCCTCCATGTATGAAACCGCGACGGGCACATCGTTCAACCTTGTGAATTCCTGTTCACTCTCCATCCTGCGTTCCACATAATAACCCGATATTATGCTTGCCCCGTACTCCGTCGCCGGCTGGGCCCATCGTAAATGGACCTCCCCGTCGGCCCCGTAACCCTGTAAATCAACCGGTGTCTCCACAGGCGTCTCCGCTCCGTAGCTGACCTTCAATGAATACATGCCTTCACGTGAATTCTCATCCAGGACGTTCTGGGTGGAGGGCACTTCAACACCCTCGCCCAAAGGCAGAAGCACATATTCTATTTCTTCATTGATATCATATTTCGTGTCCCCGAAATCATCTTCATATCCAAAACCCACAGCCTCTGCGAACTCGGAGTCGGTGTTTGCAAGGGTGAGCATGGAATTCCTTGCGTCAAGTATGTTCATGACCGTCTCTTCCGGCAACGTCAGGGCAGGTTCGGTTATCAAATCCGGAACCTGGGTTTCGGGTACCAGTCCGATTGATCCGATGGGCAGGATTGCTGTGTTTATCTGTGTTGCAAGATGTATGGATGTGTTTGTGAAAATGTCGCTTTCGGGAACTTTTTCAATAACCGTTTCCGGCTGCTGAAAAAGATTGAACTGTTTTTTCTCAAAATTGTTCTGCCCCGATATTTTCAACATGTCCGAATTCAAAATCACTTCTCCGAAAACCATGTCGTTGAACTGTTGAAGCGAAGTGACCCCGATTATGTTCATTTTTGTCTCGTCCAGAACCGACTGATTGTACAAATCGGTCACAATGGGGGAAAATTGCAGATTAAGACCCGCAATTTGATCTATCCTATCTTTTGTTCCAAGGTCGTTTGCAATAACGGACACCTCCCCGTCGATTATCCTGTAAAGGTAATATCCGTTTTCCGGAAACCATTCTATCTGGGGTATCCATCTTAATAGAACCTTATTCGGCTCGCTCCAGGTCCCTTTGAGTTCCGTCGACGCCTCAAGCTGCTGCGGTGTCGGTTTTGCATTGGCAAACAGGTCTTCAATCTTGTCTTTGATCTGGCCGAGACGCTCTGCATCCTCCCTGTCCTCTTCGCCCTCCATGTCTTCAAGGGCCTCGTTTATCTCTTCAACAATCTCCTGAAGTCTTCCGGCATCGTCCGGTTCATCCAAAATGTCTTCCAGGCTTTCAGCCTCCAATATTTCATCCGCTATGTCCGGGGAGTCCAGCAGACCCCGGGCTCCCGGGGTTTTCGAATCAAGGAATTCACTCAAATCAGAAGGTTGCTCAACCATTTGTTCCACAGGTATCCACGGTTCCTGATCCCCGCCCTCTTCAGGAGGTTTTTGGTCCGTATCCCCATGTTGATTGTCGGGCCGGCCGGATTCAACCGGCTCTTCAACTCCGGGCGAGGGGGATTCCTCGGTCTTCTCCTTTTTCTTGCAACCGGCAAGCATATAGGTAGATAAAAGTACAGGTATCAATAATATACACAACTGTTTCTTGAAACGTTTCATGACAATACCCCCGTATCGAATTCCCCTTTTTTGCGAAGAACTTTGTTGAAATGCAATATATGGATTATTATATCACTACCGATATGCTTTTTAAAGTATCTGAATTGTTTGTGAACAGCTTTTTTATAGAAGTAAATTGCAAAAGTAAATTCCAGAGTAGGGGGTTCCAACCGGAATTTAGTCCTGCAGGAAATTCCAGAATGAAATTGCATGATAAATGGATCTCCAATACCCCCTCCAGTTTCATCAACCCCTGCAAAGTTGCAACTTGTTTTGCAATTTACGGATTATTTATAGGAAGAGAAAAATAAGCAAAGGTATCGTCAATATGGACAAAAGGGTTGAAAACGAGACGATCCCCGATGCCAGTTTCGCATTCCCCCCGTACTGCTGGGCGAATATGGTCGTAGCCGCCGCGCAGGGCATGCCTACAAGCAGGACAAGGATCCTGATGGACATCTCCGGGGGCGACATCCAAAAGAACAATCCATAGGAGACGGCGGGCAGCACCAGGAGTCTCACCGCAGAGACTACATATATCCATTTATCCGAGACAATATCCCTGAAATCAGCCGATGCGAGAGTGGCCCCTATGACAACCATTGAAAGAGGGGTTGTAAGCCCGCCGATCAGATCCAACCCCCTGTCCAGGGGATAAGGTATTACAATTTTAAAGCCGATGAAAACAAATGCTATGAGCATAGCTATTATCGACGGGCTCATTATGTCCTTTAGCATCTGTTTCAGGCTGTTGTGCTTTTTAAAAATCAGGACCCCGTATGTCCAAACGAAAATATTGAACGGTATTAAAAAAACCGCACCGTAGAAAATTCCCTCCGCCCCCATTAGCGCGTCGAGCACCGGGAACCCCATATAGGCGCTATTTGAAAAAACCGTTGCAAATTTTAGTACGGTTTCTTTTTCGTGCCCCGCCTTCCTATATAATAAGGCGGCCAAAATGATTGAAACGGCAAAAATGACAACGGACATGCCCAAAAGCCAGAATGAATTTGTGATTTTCTCCTGTGTGAATTCAATCTGGGAAGACATGAGAATAACAGCGGGAAGCGTAATGTTTATAATAAAGGAAGACAGGCTTTTACGCGTGACTTCCCCGATTATTTTAAGTTTTGCCGCTGCAAAACCGGCTGCCATTATGATAAACAGCACCAATACTTCATAAAACACAACAGAAGGATTCATCTACGTCCGCTCACACATTCATTACAAGACGATGGTCGTCCTTTTCATACATCGTGTCCCAATTACTGACGGTTTTTGCGACCCTCATCGATATGTCTCCTATGTATTCATAATCCTCTTCAGACATTTCCCAGTCGGCCGCGCCCAGGTTTTCCACAACCTGGTCGGGTGTCTTGGCACCCACAATCGCCGAAGTTATCCCGGTCTTGTTAATGACCCAGTTTATAGCCGTCTGAACAGGGGTCTTGTCATATTTGTCCCCTATCTTCTTAATTTCGTCGGTTGTTTCAATTGCCATTTCGAATGTCGGCGATTTGAAAAGCGGAATCGTATTCCTTCTCATGTCGGTTTCATCAAATTCCCAGTCTTTTGTGAATTTGCCCGTGAGCAGTCCCTGGGCTATTGAACTATAGGTTATGATGCCGATGTTCCTTTGTCTGCAATAAGGAATCAGATCCTTTTCTATATGCCGCCAATAAAGGCTGTAGCACGGCTGGACGACATCGACTTCCCCAACCTTCAATGCGCGTTCAAGATGCCCCACCGTGTAATTTGAAACACCTATGGCCCTTATTTTGCCTTCCCCTTTCAGTTTCATGAGCTCTTCAATCGGTTCTTCCACAGGGATGTCGGGGTTTGGCCAATGCACGAAAAACACATCTATATAGTCAGTATCAAGCCTGTCAAGGCTTTCTTCGACGCTTTGCCTTGCCTTGCCCCTGACAAGGCCGGGTGTTGAGCATTTGGTGGATATGACAAGCTTTTCCCTTATATCCTTGATGGTCCTGCCCAACACTTTTTCAGAGTGGCCTCTTCCGTAGGCTGCCGCAGTGTCAATGAAATTGACGCCTCCGTCGATGGCGGTCATTATGGTCTCCGAATAAATTTTATCTTCAAGGCTTTCGCCCCATTCCTTGCCTGCGCCCATGGCCCAGCATCCAAGAGTTATTTTCGAGACTTCCATATCGGTATTGCCAAGCTTTGTGTATTCCATATCAATCCTCCCGATTCGTTTAACATTACAATATTATATACCCATGATTAATTCAAGCTAAATTAACACGAACAAACACAGACAAAACCTCTTTTGCCTTTAAAAGCTTTCTTTTGAAAATTCATTTTTCGCATATAAAAAAACCCGGAACTCCGGGTTTTTCATCTACTCCACTTTCGCACCGCAGGAAGGACAGAAAGCGACTCCTTCTTCAACCTCCGCGCCACAGGAAGGACATACCTTTTCCGGTGCTTCCTCCTCGGGTTTTTCTTCTTCAGGTTCAGGCAGGGGCTCAAACTTGTGTCCGCATTTCGGACAGAATGCAACCGTGTCCTCGACTTCCGTCTGACATGAAGGGCAGACCCTTACATGACGAAGCCTTAAGATTTCAACCTCAAGCTCGGCAATTTTCTCTTCAGCCGCCTTGATTGATTCACAAATCACAGCCGCCTCATCGAATATCTTGTCACCTTCACTATATTTTGCATAAGCGACTTCTCCGATTTCCTTTTTCATTTTTTCAATTTCGTTTTCGTTCTCTCTAATCTTGCTTTTGATTTTACCTGTTTCAATCATTTCTTCTGATTTTTTCGCAGTACTTTTTGCTGCGTCACCTATTTTTTTCCCGATATCCTTGAACATACCAGCCATTTCGACACCTCCTGTATTATTTCATCCGAACCGGATGACACCTTTATTTTATTACAATAAAGCCTCTTTGGCAACAATCGCAAACCGCAGGGTCAGTATGCAGCGCCTAATTCTTCTTTACAATGTATTTATATTCCATCCTGATTTCCCGGACGGAATTCAAACTTTCAAAGCTGATGGAGTATACGCCCTTCGAATAATCGGTTTCAATCACTTTCCCTTCACCCCAGACGGGATGCAAAACAATGTCGTCTTTTTCCAATCCCTCGTTCATCTTCAAATCGGATGCCGCTATCCCGCTTTTCGCCTTTTCCAATAGCTTGGAGTCGATCTCGCCTTCCCTTGCCAGGTTGTCTTCGAGGATTTCAAGCAGGAAACGCGAAGGGTATTTGCCTGCGCCGTTATGCAGCACCCCTTCCGATTCCGTAATGAACAGCCGCTTCTTAGCCCTTGTCAAAGCGACATATGCAAGGCGCCTCTCCTCTTCAAGGGCTTTTTTTCGTCTTTCCCTCAACGCCCTGGCGTTGGGGAAGATCCCTTCAGTCATACCGCATAAAAAAACATATTCGAATTCAAGGCCCTTGGCGACGTGAATGGTCATCATCTTCACACTGTCCGACGCCGAGGCCGTATCCAAATCTGTATAGAGGGAAATATCCTGAAGAAACTCTTCGAGCCCCACCGGCTCGCCGGCGTTTTTTTCATAATTGATCATGGACGTCATGAACTCTGCGATGTTGTCAAGCCTGTTGGCATCCCCGTCACGCCTGTGGTATTTTAAAAACCCGCTCCCGCCGAGGATTTCCGCCGCTGTTTCGGATATGCTTTTTTTCATATGGGTTTTTCTGATTTTTTCAATGAGTTCGATATAATCGCCCACACGGCTAGCCTTGAACACCGGATGCCCGGCAAGATCGACTAAGGTTTCATACAGGCCCGCATTTTTTTCATCCGCCCTTTCCCTTAGGAATTCAAACTTTTTTCTGCCAAAGCCCCTTGGCGGGAAGTTGACCGTTCTAACAAGCGACAAGTCGTCCCCATACACGACCATTCTAAGATAGGCCGTGATGTCCTTAATCTCCTTCCGCTCGAAAAAACCGGTTCCGCTGTATACCGTATACTCGATTTTTTCATTTATCAGCGCCTGTTCTATGGCTCTTGAAAGGTGATTGGCCCTGTACAATATGCCTATTTGGTCATAGCTCCCCCCCTCGTCGGCAATCTGCCTGATTTTTGCGACCAGCCATCCGGTCTCCTCGTTTTCATCGGCACCGTGGAAATGAACCGCTTTGGGGCCGTCGGGGTTTTGGGTGTACATTTCTTTTTCAACCCTGTTGCTGTTGTTTCTTATGATATCGTTCCCGGCACGGATTATCTGCGGGGTCGAACGATAGTTCCTGTCGAGAATTATGGTTTGCGCCCCCGGAAAAAGGTTTTCGAAATCGACTATCAAATCCGGCTTCGCCCCGCGCCATTCATATATGGTCTGGTCGGGATCCCCCACTACAAAAAGGTTGCCCTTCCCTCCGGATAAAAGCGAAACAAGCCTGAACTGCTTTGAATCGCAGTCCTGGAATTCGTCCACCTGTATATAGTGGAGCCTGTCCCTCCATTTTTCAAGCACCCCGCCATAGTTGTCTAATATATCAAGCGCAAAATTTATAAGGTCGTCAAAGTCCAGGGCGTAATTCTTTTTCTGCTTTGCCAGATATCTGATGAAAATTCTGCTTAGAAGGTCTTTGGACGTGTCCTTGAGTTTTTCTGAAGAAAGCATCAGTTTGATGTAATTGCCGTCGTCTTTCTTTGCCGCGATGGCATCCAGGCATTTCGAGAAGGTCAAGGTTCTGGAATCGATTTCAAGCTCGTCATATATTTCCCTTAAAATGTCCTTCTGGTCGTGGTTGTCTATTATCATGAACCCTTTGGGATACTTCAGCTTGTTAATATCCTCACGCAGGACTTTAACGCAAAAACCGTGGAATGTGCATATGAGGCTGATGGGATCTTCAGACGATATCAGGTCCCTGACGCGGTTTCTCATCTCATTTGCCGCCTTGTTCGTGAATGTGACGCACAAAAGATTGGCCGGGCTTATCCCCAAAGCTTCAACAAGATACGCATAACGGCGTGTAAGGGTTCTTGTCTTTCCCGACCCCGCCCCTGCGACAACCCGCACATACCCTTCAGTTGCGCGGACCGCTTCAGCCTGCCGCTCATTTAAATTTTCGAGCAGTTTTTCACAAATATCCATGAATTGATTATATCACCCGAACATTTGTTCCGCAAGGTGGGCCGGCCTGTCGTCATAATATCCGAACACCCTCGTTTTCCAGGCTGTCCTCTGCGTTTTTCATAAGCATTAGCATGAGCACATACGATATTATTCCCAGTATTAAAGCCGGGATGAAAAGCACTGCGCCAAGCACAGGTATTATTATGGCGGCCAGGACTATTATGTTTGCGACCAGGTATATCTTCCATCTGCTCATGGCTTTATGTCCCAAATCCGCATCACCTGTTTTTGCGGCCTCCTCCATTATGCCCATACATATGCCGTATACCATGACAATGCTCAAAACCCCCACCATCAGGCCGATGAGGATTCCGAACAAGGAGGCCTCGGCGGAGGGGTTTTGGTAAATATCAAAAATCGATATGAAAATGAGCGGCAGCGCCAGGACCGACGACCGCCTGTAATGCCCGTTTTGTTCCTTCATTGCATTCAGGGCTATGAAAATCAATATGAATCCTATTATGTCCGGCAGTATGTCGAACCCGCCCAATCTGAAATCGAATAGGAATATGAAGCCCCAGAAAAGTTTCCTGTAATTCATTCTTGTTTTGACCCTCCCTTATTGCGGCACACAGGGCACTCCCAGATTTCTTCATCGCCGCTTTTGGTCTGCAGTTCCATGGGCGAACCGCATTTTTCACATCTGGGGCCGCTCAATTTCTTTTTTTGCTTTTTGCTTATGTAGAAAATATAGCCCACATATAGCACTGAGAACAATAATACCACATAAAAAAACCACTGCATTCAAAACCTCTCTTTCAATAAACGGGCCATAAGCCTTCCGTATTTGGATTTCCCGGTCTCCCTGCCCGAGGCATTTATTCCGTTCTTCCTTAATATGAAACCCGCCCTGTCGTACTGAGCGGATTCGATCTCCCACTCGATTTCATAATCGGTCTTCCCGAGATATGTGCTTTTATCCAGCTCCGCTTCAGGCATATCCTCCGAAAGCTTCAATATCTTCCTCAATGTGGCAACGCTGCCCACACAACCAAGCTCCATGTCCGAAAGGTCCGGAAACCCCTCCAGATGTTCGACTATTTTCAGCTTTCCCACAAGCATTTCGCCAGCTGTATGTTCATCAAGCTCAAAGGTTGTTTCGTCTACCGATGACACGCCGGGAGAAGAGGTGTCCCCCTTCTTTTGCTTCACCGTTAGCTCGTATGTGTCTTTCACCTGCCTTATCCTGACTACCACAAGCGACTTAAGCAGAATAAAATCAGGCGTGTCGAAATAGTGGTTTGTCTGCAGGTGCTCCGGTCCGTCCCCTATCGAGCGCAGCCTTTCGTACTCGGGTTCGGTAAGCATCATTTTGAGTTCATATTCGTGATTTGTAATCAATTCAATTCCCGTCCCGTTATTTCCCCGGCTCATTTTTCGCCCCGGTTTTCACATCCCTGCCGCTTTTCAATTATAACACGACAGGATTTCCAATGCCCTTTCCCGTCCGGGCCATCTGCTATTTGTTCCCTTCGCCTGCCGGATATTTTTCGGCGTTTTTCACCAGTTTACGTCTTATCATGTCCTCCGGATCCTCTCCCAGCGAACTGCATGCGGATATTGCGTATATCATTATATCCGCCAGTTCATCGCATGCGTTTTCATGGTCGTAATCATCGTCCCATTGGAAATTCTCCAAAAGCTCCGCAGCCTCTATTGATATCGATACCGCGAGATTGCGCAAAGTGTGATATTTACCCCATCCCCTTTCATCTCTGAAAGCAATGATCTCTTCTGTGATTTTTTTCACTGTATCCCCATCCTTTCTTTAAAACTATATCATCGAATTTATCCGTTTTAAAGTAATCGACCTCGCAAAAACCGCGGCAAGTATAAGCGACAGCGCAAACGCCAGGAATATGCCTTCTATCCCTATAAGAAGGTCTCCCAGATATGCAAGCGGCACAAACAGCGCGAAAATCTGTGCAATGTTTATAAACGCCGCGGTGAAAGGCCTTCTCACCACATTCAACATTGCCGACGCTACAAGTATCATCCCCTTGAACCCGTATGCGAAAGCCACCAGCCTTATGTAAAGCGCGGCAACCCTGATGACTTCGGGATCCTTTGAGAAAACACGCGCCGCCAACGGGGCGAAGGGTAGCAGCAATATATAAATACCGGTCTGCAGCATCAATGTGAAAGTGTTTGAGTATTTGAATATCTTTTTCACCCTTTCAAGGTTTCCCGCCCCCAGGTTCTGTCCCGCATATGGGACCACTACTGAGGCAAGGGCGAGGGTTATCAGAAGGATGAAGTTCTCCATCTTCGCCGCCACCCCGTATCCTGCGACGGCGGCTACCCCGTGCAGCGCCACCATTCCCGTTATGACGCCCGTCCCCAAAGGTATGATGACCCTGGATAGTCCCGCCGGTATGCCTATGTGCAGTATTTCCTTCCAGTGGCTCAGCATATCCCGTATGTTCCGCTTTTTCAGAACAAGGACTTTTTCCCTTTTAACCAATACATATAACGCGACGGTCAGGGTTATGAACCGGCCTATCAAAGTGGCCAATGCCGCTCCGGAAACCCCCATCTCCGGGAAGGGTCCGATGCCGAATATGAACAAAGGATCCAGTATCGCATTGGCTCCGGCCGCCACCAGCATCACTATGCCGGGCGTCTTTGTGTCTCCAAGAGCCCTGATAATGCCGTTCCCGGTCATGGGGAACACCACAAACAAAAGCCCGGGAAGCCATATTCTCATATATTGCATTATGATCGGTATCAAATGCTCTTCTGCCTGCATGATGACAAGCACGGGTTTTAGTATGGCGAACCCCACGGCGATGAACAGAAGTGCACAAGTCATAGCAAGCAGTATGCTGTCCAATACAAGGTTTTTCAACCGCTCCGGCTCATCGGCGCCTACCGACTTTGACACAACGGCGGTTACCCCTGTGCT